>JANQRN010000228.1 GCA_028284545.1 Rhodothermales bacterium
AAGAACCCGAGTGGGAAGCTTCGATTGATGTATGAGGCCAACCCGCTTGCGTTCATTGTAGAGCAGGCTGGAGGGCGAGCGTCAGATGGGACAACGCGGATCATGGATCGCGTCCCCGAGGCGCTGCACCAGCGAACACCCCTGTATATCGGGTCAAAGGACATGGTGCTCCAGGCAGAGAGATTCCTCTCAGGAGAGTTGCAATATGTGAGGGGTCAATAGCCTGCTAACGCGTGTCGGTCGTCACGGTGCGCGCAATGTGCGCGGAAGCTTGATTGATCGCCAGAGTGCGAAGGCACGAAGACCGGTGCAGACTGCGATTACGAGTCCGAGAAGGACAGGCTCGGGCAGGTTGTAGGGCTGTAGCAGGACGAAAACAACTCCACCGATAATCGTCGCGGTCGCGTAGAAGTCTCTACTAATGACGGCCGGCACCTCGCGAACCAGGACGTCGCGGACAACACCGCCTCCGGTAGCTGTAACCGCCGCCATCATAACGATCCCAATTGGGCCCAGCCCAAACTGAGAGGCCTTTTCGGCGCCGGCAGCGGCGAACACGCCCAATCCGATTGCATCGGCAATACGCATCGTGTGCCATTCCGGGTTGATTCTGTCGGCGGCAATGAAGACTGCACCAGCAGCGATCAGGCACGCGATCAAATACAGTTCGTCACGGAACGCACCGGGGGGCGTCGCACCGAGCAGCATGTCCCGAATTAGCCCGCCGCCGACCCCGGTCGCTACGGCCAGAACAACTATTCCGAGCGCGTCAAGATCGTGTCGTACGGCACGAATTCCTCCGGAGACAGCGAAGACAAACGTGCCAATCAAATCGAGCGCGTACACTGGTCGACCTCGGATACTTCGGTTAATTCAGAAATTGCGGCGGACGTACGCCAGACGTAGACGCGCGTTCCGCAACGCGCGACTGCTCGTCTATATTTGCTGGCTTATCTTGCTGAAACATCAGCACAAGGAACCGAATGCCCTCAGACTCTTCCGTCGTATCGCGCCAGGACCAGGACGGCATCCGGATCTTGTCGCTCAACAGGCCGGAAAAACGCAACGCGCTGAATGCGGAGCTCGTAGCGGCCCTGACGCTTCAGTTGCAGCAAGCGTCGACAGACGGCGTCCGGGTGGTGATCCTGACTGGAATGGGGAAGGTTTTCTCCGCGGGTGCCGACCTGGCTGCTCTTGAACGCTTGCAGACGGCCTCTTTCAGAGAGAACCTCGAAGAGTCGCGCCTCCTGGCGGGTCTGTTCCAGACTATTGTCGACGTGCCGTTTCCGGTTGTGGCCGCGGTAAACGGCCACGCGATCGCAGGTGGAACGGGTCTGGTCGCAGCCTGCGACTACGCAGTCGCTGCCTCGGGCGCTAAGTTCGGACTCACGGAGGTTCGACTTGGCTTTGTCCCCGCCATCGTACTGTCGTTTGCGCTGAGGCGGCTCGGTACCGCCGCTGCCAGGGACCTGATGCTCACCGGGCGCATTATTGATGCAACAGAGGCCCATCGGTTGCATCTCGTGAATCGTGTCGTTGAGGCTGGTGAGGAGAACGCGTCAGCGCCCGTACTCGATGCCGCCGTCGAATGGGCACGGCTGGTGGCCGACCACACAAGTGCCTCGGCCGTGTCGACGACGCGCAGGCTCATCAGTGAATTGTCTTCCCTTGACCTCGAAACAGCACTTGAGCGCGCCGCGGTCGAGAACGCGGAGGCCCGCGGGACGCCCGATTGCATCGCCGGCGTCACTGCTTTTCTTGAAAAGCGTGATGCGCCGTGGAAGCGGGGTCGCGACTCCTAGTCGATAGAAATGAGTTCTGCCTACGGCCTTACACCAGGAAGTGCTCCTTTTCGCGACACGTACTGGAACGGAGATGCGGCAACCGCCGCTGAAGCCTTCTGGATGTGGCACGAATCGCTCGCAGCGCCGTCCGTACCCGATCTTGACGGCGACGATCTGGCTGCCTTCTTCGAGGCGCAGCATCAAGCGGTCGTGGATGCTGCGGCGGATTCAATCACAATCGTTCCCGCGTCAGTGGCGATTGCCGCCCTTCGCTACGCGACAACGGGAGATCGCCGAGGCTGGCTGGCGAGTCAAGTATCGGCGGCATCTCTTGCAACCGATGCAGCCGACCGGTTTCCCGACCGAGACGCACTGCGAGCGTTCATTGGTCTCAGAGCAGCCCCACATGCGCTTCTTCTCGCCGACGTAGCCGGTCTCGCTCGATTCCAGCATGAACGTGTGCGCGCACTCGGAGAGGCCTTCTTCCTGCACGGCCGTCTATTCGGGATGCACGCCGATCTGGCGGCCGGACGGGTGCTCCTTACGGCGGATGAATCCGGAGGGCGTCCGCTCGCGGTCGATGAAATATCCCAGAGTCCGTCGCCAGAGCCGGTTCGAAAAGCGGTTTGGCGGCGCGTGGTCTGGATAAGGGATGCGTTCGCGCGCGGAATGCCGCTGGCGGCCGAGCTTGATCGAAGGCTCGCTCGCCAGTTACGGTCTTCCGTCATGCTATCGCTGGAACTACTGGCCCAACTTGAGCGCCGCGACTACGACATTAGCGGTATCAAGCCGGGGCTGTCGCGTTTTCATCAAATTCAGGCGCGTATTCAGGCCCGCTTTGGCAGAACAGCGTGGCGCTGAATTTGGAGCGACTTAACTTGCACGTACAACGAAGAGGATAGATGAGCCCAGAAACCGGAACGACGTATCGCGACGCGGGCGTCGATATTGAGAAGGGAGAGGAGACGGTACGCCGGATCAAGCCACTCGTGCGATCGACCTTTACGCCCGGGGTCTTGGCCGATATCGGATCGTTCGGGGCGTTATTTGCTCCAGACCTGGGAAAATACGACGACCCGGTCCTGGTTTCATCCGTCGACGGAGTCGGTACAAAACTCAAAGTCGCGTTTGCGGCCGGGGTCTATGATACCGTCGGTAGCGACCTGGTCAATCATTGTGTCAACGACATTGCTGTCTGCGGCGCAGACCCACTCTTCTTTCTCGACTATCTGTCGACTGGCAAACTGGATAGCGACGTCGCCGTCGACATTATTGCAGGCTTCGCGACGGCCTGCCGCAATAATGGAGTTGCGCTCATCGGAGGAGAGACGGCAGAAATGCCGGATATCTACGCCGAGGGCGAGTTCGACCTGGCCGGTACTATTGTAGGTCTCGTTTCGCGGGGTGAAATCATTGACGGTAGTCGTATCTCGCGCGGCGATGTGCTAATCGGCGTTGCCTCGACAGGTCTCCACACAAATGGGTACAGCCTCGCCCGGAAGGTGCTGTTTGAACACTTCTCCGTCGACGACAAACCCGACGTACTCGGCGGCATCTCGGTTGGTGAGGCGCTCTTGACGGTGCACCGGTCGTACCTGGATCTCATCCGAGCGACGCGTTCGAATGCGCACGCGTTTGTGCACGTCACGGGAGGTGGCATACCTGGCAACACGAAGCGACTGCTGGCTGAAGGCCTGGACATCGACGTGGACTACGGCTCGTGGGAGCGCCCTCAAATCTTTCAACTCATTCAAGAGCTTGGACGCGTTCCCGAGGACGACATGCGGAGCGCGTTTAATCTTGGTGTTGGGCTAATCGGAATACTGGATCCGGCAGACGCCGATCCTTTCCTTGCGGCAGCGAAGGCGTGCAATGTAGATGCATTTGAGATAGGGCAGGTTATTGCTTCGTGAATGCGCTTCCATCACCTTGCTCGAAACATTCGGGGCTCCCACCGATTGTAGAAAGGCCTCCCTCACCAAACACTCGCGATGCTTAACGCGATCGTAATTGTCGTTCTGAGCTACCTGGCGGGATCGATTCCGGGTAGCCTGTGGGTTGGTCGTGCGCTGAACGGCGTGGACGTACGACAGCATGGATCTGGCAACATGGGGGCCACTAACACCTTCCGCGTACTTGGTTGGAAGGCTGGGGTCCTGGCTACGCTAATCGATGTCGGCAAGGGTCTCCTGGCTGCCGGAATCATTGCGACAATCCGCGTAACGCCCGAGGTGATCGAGTTTCCGTTCTGGAACTCAGACGTCTTCTATCAGATGGTTGCCGGGGTGGCGGCTGTCGGCGGGCACATGTATCCGATCTGGGCGGGATTCCGGGGTGGCAAAGGCATGAACACTGCTGCCGGCGTGCTCTTCGCCATCACGCCGTATTCCATGTGGATTACTGTTACAGTTTTCTTGTTGGTGGTACTTACGACGCGGTACGTATCGCTCGGGTCGCTCGTTGGCGCGGTGACGTTTCCTTCGACCGTTGCGATCAGAAAGTATGTGTTCGGGATCGACCGACTCGACGCCAGTATCCTAGTGATGAGTCTGCTGATTGCGGCCGGTCTCATCTACGCGCACCGAACGAACATTTCGCGACTGCTCTCCGGCACTGAGAACCGGATTCGAACGTTCCGACCGGCCAAGGGTATGGCAGGTCGTGGAGAGCTCTAACCCGAAACAGCTCATGGACCCCACCCTCGGCGCTGTTGCGATTATCGGCGCAGGCAGCTACGGAACAGCACTGGCGATAAGTCTGGCGCGTGCCGGAAGGACTGTGTCACTCTGGGCCCGCCGCGATGTTGCCGCAAGCTTTATGCGAGAGGAGCGGCACAACCCAACTTACCTACCCGGAGCACATATTCCGGAATCGATTCGCATCACCGCGGATCTGGCGGACGCGGTGAAGGACGCCAAGTTCTGGGTTTTCGCGACGCCGTCGCATGCGCTTCGCGACGCCGCTACGCTGTTGGCTTCCCGCGTGCGCGAGGACCTGGTCGTCGTGTCGGTCGCAAAGGGCATCGAAACCGAAACCCTCCTGACGACTTCGCAGGTACTCGGTGAGGCGCTTGCACCGATGTCGAAGGCGCGGATTGCAGTGCTCTACGGTCCAAGTCACGCTGAGGAGGTTGCCGACGGCGTACCGACCGCCGTAATCGTGGCCGCTCCTGACCCTGAGGTTGCAAGAAGCGTCCAGCAGTTATTCAGGTCAGCGATGTTCCGTGTCTACTCGTCGACCGACGTCGTTGGCGTTGAGATTGCAGGCTCGGTCAAGAACGTCATGGCTATTGCGGCCGGAATCAGCGATGGCGTGGGTTATGGCGATAACGCAAAGGCTGCGCTGATTACACGCGGCATGGCAGAAATCAGGCGACTCGGGATGGCCATGGGTGCCGACGCCGCCACGTTCGCGGGACTGGCTGGAATCGGTGATCTCGTGGTGACCTGCATGAGCCGCCACAGCCGCAATCGCCACCTTGGCGAACAGATCGGTAAGGGGCGTTCGCTTGAGGACATCATGGAAGAAATGAAGATGGTCGCCGAGGGTGTGCGAACGACGAAAGCCGTCTACGCAATGGCTGAGCGGTTTGGCGTTGAGATGCCGATTACGACGGCTGTGTACGACATCCTGTTCAACGATAAGCCGCCCGCAGAGGCCGTTAGAGAACTCATGGCGCGGGAAGTGCGTGATGAGGACTGGCTTTCTCCGTATGCCAACCAGTAGCCTTCGGCATGCGATCATCGCAGAAGGACAGGCGGGTGCGGCGCGCCCTGGATAGTGGAGCGTCGCGCGATTTCGAGGAGTTGACCCGAATCGTAAACATGGGTGAGGGCGACTTCGTGGAATTCAAGAGGCGCGTACCAGAGCCGCAGCGGATTGCCAAGGAGATCGTCGCATTTGCCAACACAAGCGGCGGCCGGCTTCTGCTTGGCGTCGACGACGCGGGCGTCATTGCCGGACTAAAGGACCCTGAAGAACAGATCTTCCTGCTCAATTCAGCGCTCGAGGAGGCGACCGATCCGACAGTCAAAGTCGCCCTGCGGAGGGTGCGTGTCTCGCGCAAACGGGAAGTTGTTGTTGCAACTGTCTCGCGTTCGCCCGAACGACCACACTTTGTAGTCGGAGCCCATCAGCGCACCGCCTATGTCAGAATTGGTGAAAAGAGCCTTGAGGCGAGTCGGGAAGCGGTACGTTTGATGCGGGCGTCGGCCAGGCCTGAAGAGGTCTCGTTTGAGTTCGGCGACAAAGAGCTCCTCTTGATGCGATACCTGGACCAGTACGGTCGGATCACTGTCGATCAGTTTGCCCGACTAGCCGATATCCGACGGAAGCAGGCTTCGCACACACTGGTTCTACTAACCCGCGGAAACGTGTTGGCCTTCCATTCCGCTGAAGGGGGAGACTTCTTCACCGCCGCGCCCCGGCGCGACTAGTTCGCCGGTTGCGGCAACGAAATGTCGCAGCCCTTTTGTAATTTGTCGGTCCCACCAGAATCGCCTGGCGATCAAGCCAGGCGTTCTTTTCGACTGCTACGACGCTGACAATGGCCTCGGTTCAGGTTATTCCCCTGCACGAGACAACGCGAGAGCGTTATCTCAACTATGCGCTGTCGGTCATAACAAGCCGCGCGCTCCCAGACATTCGTGACGGACTGAAACCCGTTCAGCGGCGAATCCTGTACGCGATGTACACCAACCTCCGGCTCTACCCGGAGGGTCGCTTCCGCAAGAGCGCCACCGTTGTTGGCGAGGTGATGGGGAAGTACCACCCGCACGGCGACACGGCCATTTACGACGCCATGGTGCGCATGGCGCAGGCGTTCTCTCTCAGGATGCCTCTCGTCGACGGGCAGGGGAATTTCGGATCGCTCGACGGAGACAGTCCCGCGGCGATGCGATATACCGAGGCTCGCCTCCAGCCGCTGGCGATGCGAATGCTGGAGGAAATCCGCAAGCAAACGGTCGATTTCCGGCCCAACTTCGACGGTACACTCTCGGAGCCCGTCGTACTCCCTTCGCAGGTGCCAAACCTGCTCGTAAATGGTGCTGTTGGTATTGCCGTCGGGATGGCGACGAACATCCCGCCGCACAACCTGGGCGAGGTAATAGACGCCCTCGTTCATTGTATCGACGAGCCCAAGACTTCAAGCTCCGAGCTCGTCCAGCAATTCGTGAAGGGCCCAGATTTTCCTACGGCCGGCAGAATCCTGAATACGGAGGAGCAACTTGTCGAAATCTACGAGCGGGGCGAGGGTCCTGTCGAGGTACGCGGTGAGTACCGGAGTGAGGGCAAGACACGCATCGTTATCAACTCGATTCCTTTTGGCGTATCCAAATCTGGTCTGATCGAGTCAATTGCCGAGCATATCATCGCTGATCGGGTCCCCCAACTCGTCGATGTTCGCGACGAGTCGACCGAGGACGTGCGCATCGTTCTCGAACTCAAGCGCGGCGCCGATGCCGAGGTGGCGATGGCTTACCTCCTCAAGCACACGCCGCTGCAAACGCGATTCCACGTGAACCTTACGGCGCTGGTACCTGTCCCGGGAGCCGACGTATGTGCGCCGGAACGCGTGAACCTTAAGACGATCCTGCGTCACTTCCTCGACTTCCGCCTGGAGGTAGTCACGCGGCGCCTGCGGTTTGATCTGGAGCAGCTCGAGAAGCGGATACACATTCTGAAGGGTTTTGAGAAGATCTTTGATGCGCTCGACGAAGCAATCAAGATTATTCGGGCTTCCAGCAACAAGGCGGACGCCGCCCAACGCCTGATCCATCGCTTCAGACTTGACGAAATCCAGGCCGACGCCGTTCTGGAGACGAAGCTGTACAAACTATCCAAGCTGGAAATCGACGCCATCCGGGAGGAGCTGGAGGAGAAACAGAAACAGGCGTCAGCGCTTCGTGCTTTGCTGAAGGACAAGGGTGCGCGTTGGGAGCTTGTTCGGGACGAACTGCTGAATCTCCGTCACGAATTTGCTGACGTGCGTCGCACGCAGATCACGGGTCCGGATGAGGCGCGCAACTACTCGGCTGAGGACTACATCGTCGACGAAGACGCCTACGTAATCGTCACCCGAGATGGTTGGGTGAAGCGGCAGCGATCCTACACCGACCGGGATAGCATCCGCGTGCGGGACGGAGACGGTGTGGCCTGGATTCTCCCGGCGTCAACGCGCGTGACCGTCGGCTTCTTTAGCAGCTTTGGACGCGCCTACACAATACGGGTGGATCAGCTGCCTGCTACAACCGGGCACGGCGTCCCCGTGCAAAAGCTCTTCGACTTTTCGGACAATGAACAGGTGGTCGGTGTAGTCTCGTTTGATGAACGGTCGCTGCCCGCAACGGTCGAGTCTACGCCTATTGCTCAGTCTACACTGTTCGAGGACGATGGCGGTGACAGCGGCGACGAGGGGCCGCTCATCGCCGCGATCTCGTCGGCCGGGCTGGGGCTGCGGATCCCGGCAATGTCCTTTGCCGAACCCTCCACGAAGAACGGACGGCTCTTCATGCGGCTGAAGGGTAGCCAGGTGGTCGTTCGTGCAGAGGTAAGTGGGGGCGAAGAAAACGTTTGCATCGCCTCAGAGAACGGCTTTGCACTCATCTTTCCGGTGCATCAGCTCTCCGTCGTCAAGACCGCCGCCAAGGGCGTTATTGCAATCCGCCTTGGCAAAGACGATCGCGTCGTTGGCTTCACGTTGGCGACCGCCGCCCGAGAGGGCCTGGTCGTCGAAACGACCCGGGGTCGTCAGGAAACGGTGCGCACCACGAAGTACGATGTTTCCAATCGCGGCAACAAGGGACGCTCTATCGTCAAGCGCGATAACATCGTCCGCGTACTATACGAAGTCTACGAACTCGTACTGGACTAACACTACGCATGTCAACGAGAAGTACGAAGACGAAGCCCCGGAAAAATGCAAGTGGCCGCAAGCGAACTAACGGCTACACGGGCAAAGACATTCAGGTGCTGGAGGGACTTGACCCGGTCAGGAAACGCCCGGGTATGTATATCGGTGGCACGGGAAAGGCCGGGCTTCACCATCTGCTTTGGGAGATAGTCGACAACGCCGTCGACGAAGCAACAAACGGATATGCCACGCAGATTGAAGTTACGCTCCACAAGGACGGGCAGAGCGCTACCGTCACAGACAACGGCCGCGGCATCCCTGTAGACGTGCATCCGAAGAAAAAGATACCAACGCTACAGTTGATTCTGACGACGCTGCATTCGGGTGGCAAGTTCGATGGTTCAAACTATATCACCTCGGGAGGGCTTCACGGAGTCGGTTCGTCGGTTGTGAATGCACTCTCTGAGGAGCTCGTAGCTACCGTTAGGCGAGATGGCAAGACGTTTGAGCAGCGGTACTCGAGAGGAAAGCCCAAGACAAAACTCAAGACGCTCCGGAAGTCGAGCCGCGGCTCAGGCACATCGATCTTCTTCCGGCCGGATGCGGAGATCTTCTCGAGTGTCAAGTTCGATCCCGAGCTAGTAGCGGATCAGCTTGAGGTCAAAACGTTCTTGAATGGGAGCCTCCGCATCCTGTTCAAAGATGAGGCGCGTGGCACGAAGCAGGAGTTCTACCACGAAGGCGGTGTCTCAGAATACCTTGATCGCATCGTCGCTGCAGACGGGACCCGTAGCGTTCACCCCGAACCGTTTGTGATCAAACAGGACGAGATCGTAGATGGTGCCCGACTTGAGATCGCATTGCGTTGGACGGAAAAGCCGCGCGAATCAATCCTGTCTTTTGTAAACGGAATTCCGACGCGAGACGGCGGCACACACGAGGGAGGACTGAAGGACGCGATTCGCAGCGCTGTGCGCTCCTACATGGACACACATTCCCTGATGCCGAAAGGCCTGGACGTTTCGGCAGACGACGTGCGTGAAGGGTTGGTCGCCGTCCTGAACCTGTTCATGGTCGACCCGCAGTTTCAGGGACAGACAAAGGAAAAGCTCAACAACGTAGGGGCCCGCGCTATTGTATCCGGTGCGGTGCGGCTTGACCTGGAAAAGTTCTTAAACGCCCGACCGACAACCGGTGAGGCGATCGCCGCGCGGGTAATCCAATCGGCGCGCGCCCGCGCCGCAAGTCGTGCAGCGGCGAAGTCTGTCAGACGCAAGACAAGCCTGAGTCACAGACTGAACTTGCCAGGGAAGCTGGCAGACTGCTCCTCAACTGACCCTGAGGAATGTGAGCTGTTCATCGTCGAGGGCGATTCGGCAGGTGGATCGGCAAAGCAGGGTCGGAATCGAAAGTTTCAGGCGATTCTTCCGCTCCGCGGAAAGGTGCTCAACGCCGAGCAGGCCTCGCTCTCGAAGGTGAGTGCTAACAAAGAACTCTCGAACATTGTGCAGGCGCTCGGGTGCGGCCTCGGCGACAAGCTGAACCTCGCTCGCTTGAGATACCGAAAGGTGATTCTCCTGATGGACGCCGACTCAGATGGCCATCATATCGCAACTCTTCTGTTGACGTTCTTCTTTCGCTACATGCGCCCATTGATCGATGAGGGAGTAATCTACATTGCGCAGCCGCCGTTGTACCGACTGGACACCAAGAGCGAAACGGCCTGGGCGCTCGACGACAAGCACCGGGATAAGTTGGTCAAGCAACTGAGGAGGAAGCGAAAAGATCTGAAGATCGACATCCAGCGTTTCAAGGGATTGGGAGAAATGATGCCCAAGACACTCAATGAAACAACACTGGACCCTTCCAGTCGCCAGTTGCTACGAGTCGTCGTTCGAGATCGCGACCGGCTGAAGACGGACCAGACAATCTCGCAACTGATGGGAAAGGATTCGGCACCTCGTTTCGACTTTATCATGCAGAACGCGTCGCACGTCGAAGAACTAGACGTCTGAGGAGATCGGCCGTGCCGCGCCTCGCATACAGCAAGAAACATGGTGTTGCCCACATTTGCCGCGTCGACGCGCGGATGGCCGCTGCGGTCGAGGCCGTGGGAGATTTTCGCCTGACAATTGGTGAGCTCTCTTCGCCGCTCGAGGCACTCGTACGTTCCGTTGCATTCCAGTCAGTCTCTACGAAGGCCGCTACGACCATCCACGGCCGGTTGATCGACAAGATCACCAAGGGCGGAACGATTCCCGTCTCTCCCGAACGCATTCTTCGCGTGAGAAAACAAACGCTTCGAGACGTGGGCCTTTCGTGGGCGAAAGTCGAGGCGATACGTGATCTGGCCCGAAAGACAGCTGACGGAGTTATTCCCGATCGAAACACACTTCGCACAATGGACGATGCGGAGATAATCAAGCGAATTACCACAGTTCAGGGGATAGGCCAATGGACTGTGGAGATGCTCTTGATCTTCAGTTTGGGTCGGCCGGATGTCCTGCCGGCAACAGATCTTGGCGTCCGTAAGGGCTTTGCGCGCGTCTTCGCAACCGAGGAGCTTCCACCACCGCGGGACCTGCTGCAGGTTGGTGAAGTCTGGCGACCGTACCGGTCGGTGGCCAGTTGGTACTTGTGGCGCGCCGGCGAACTGCCAGAGGGTATTCAGCTAGCCTAATCCCACGCAGGCTCGCCGTCGCGAAATGGGGCCCATGCTATGGCCACCTCGGTCACGTCGATGTCTGTCTTTCGTGGCTTCAGCTGCGTCGTGTCCAACTCGATGTGGAGTGGGTCGAACTTGTCCTGCAGGTCCTCGATCGCCTCGGTGAGTTCCTCGTTCATCTCATCAAGCTCATCCTGCCTGGTCTCGAGATCCTCGATCGCTCGCTCAACGTCCCGTTGCTCCTTCTGGGTTCGCGATACGCCCCTCATTGCCGTGCTTGCCTTTCCGATGGTCGTTCTGGAGATCTTCTTGCGACCAAGGAACGCCGACAGGATGGTTGTGCCCACGTTCAGATAGTTCTGCATCTTCGTGGACTCTGCCTGGTCAGCCTCCTTCTCGACCTTCTGCTCGGCTTTCCGAATTCGCTCCTCGAGTCGCTCGAGTCGCTTTGCGTATTTGTCTCGTAGCTTCTCTATCTCACCATCGCGCTGCTCGCGAATTGCGTCGCTAATCCGAATCCGGAAGTCTCGCTCTGACTCACCCGGCTCGGAATACAGCTTTAGTGGAGTGTACGTATGAAGCTCGTACCGCTTGGTGCGGTACAGCTCGTCTTCAAATGCGTTGCGCCACGACTTGACGGACTTCGCCGTCGCTGCCTTGTCTGGAAGAGCGGCAAATCCGATTTCCGGCTCCGGTGACGTGGCCAGATCTCGAGCGGCGAGGGCGAGCGCGACTGCTTGCGACCAGTCCAGGGGCTCCCCGTCGCGTAGCGGTGCCATTGCCGTCACTGTGTCCTCGTGCTGCAGACCTTTTCTTGTATTGACGAAGTGGACCCGCGCAGCCCCAAAAACATGCGGACGGTACACGAGTGATCCTGCTCTTCTGGCTGGCAGAAAACGCTGATCGACATCGGGCGGTAGTATCGGCGCTGCGACCGCCGCCTCCTTACCCGGTTCCGAAGCGGGAGCCGACTGCACGGCCGCTGCGCGCCGGTCTGCCATGAGCTCCTTGATTTGAGCTCGCGACAGCGGGCCGGCCAGATACGACATCGCCCAGCGCGTATGAAACGTCACGGGTTCACGTTCGTGCACATTGTGCAGAAGGAAGACGCGCTTATCGAGGCTTGAAATCAGCCGGTCGATGGTAGCGCGATCCATGCCGGTACCGGTGGCAGATTCAAGGCCCTCGATGAGTCTAAGTTTGTCTCGCTCTGTCTGCAGACGACCGATGAACCACGTGCCCGTGTTCGACAGACCCTTGTAGTCGAGATCCATCGGGTTCTGCGTCGCCAGCAGTAGCCCGAGCCCATATGCTCGTGCCTGCTTGAGCATCGTGAGCAGTGGCGGCTTCGACGGTGGGTTTGCCACTGGAGGCATGAAGCCGAAAATCTCGTCGATGTACAGCAGCGCGCGCAGACTCGATGTACCAGTCTTTGTCCGCATCCAGCCGAGCGTTTGATTTAGCAGGAGCGACACGAAGAACATTCGCTCCTCGTCACTGAGATGCGCGATCGAGAAAAGCGCAATACGCGGAGATCCGTCAGCGCCGTACAACATCTTGTCGATGTCAAGAGCTTCTCCCTCCATCCACGTCGAGAATCCGGGCGACGCAAGCAGGTTGTTGAACCGCATCGCAAGCTCAAACCGGTCTTTTGCCGGAAAGAACGACTCGAGTTCCATCACGCCGATGCGATCGATGCCAGGGTTCTGGACAGCCGCAATCAAGGATGCGAGGTCCATCGGTTTGCCTTCGGTCCACGCACCCGCCAGAATGTTGGAGAGCAGAATGTGCTCCCGGCTCGTGAGTGGGTCACCCTCGAGGCCAAGCAGGCCAAGGACGCTTGTCGCCGTTGACGACACGAGGTCGCGAAAAGCGTCCCCATCTTCGCGGACGGCCTCGGGCGGCGCGTCAAAGGACCGTAGTATAGATACAGGTACTCCGGACTCACTTCCTGGTGTGTATACCGTTACGTCTGCGGATTCGCGCAGTCTCCCTATCCGCTCGCCGGTCTGCCCCCACGATGCCAGGCCACCTTTCCACAGGTCAGCCTGTGCAGCCGCGTACTCGTCAGCAGACACACCTTTTTGTCGGGCGGAGTCCTCGTTGATCCACGGCCGAAAGTCTTGGGCCCGTAGCTCCGGAAACGTCAGGAGAAGGTTTGAGATGTCTCCCTTGGGATCGATGACGATCGCCGGGACGCCGTCTATGGCTGCCTCTTCCAGTAGCGAAATGCATAGGCCGGTCTTGCCGGATCCCGTCATCCCGACGCATACACCGTGTGTCGTCAGATCCTTTGCATCGTACAGCACAAGATCGTCGGTCATCGACGACGTGTTTACGTCGTATTCTCGTCCCAGGTAGAAGGCGCCGAGTTTCTCGTACTGTTCCGGTTTTATCTCCATCGTCTGGTCTCGTTTGCACAAGTCGAGGCGCCGGCTTTCGGCGTCTCGCCCAGAAGTTAGTGACAGGACCGATTCTGCGCACTTTAGTACATCGGCAGCGTCCTATAGCAGCCGCTCTACCTCCAGGCGCAGCAGCTCGGGATCAAAGACGCCGACTATGATCTGCCGGGTGCGTCCGCGCCGATCGACGATGACCGTTGTCGGGACGGCGTGAAGTCCGCCGAAAGCAGTGGCGGCCACGCCAGCGTCGTGTGCAATGGTGTAGGAAACACCGAGATCTTGTACAAACGGGCGGACGACATCGAATCCGCCCTCGTCGATTGAGATCCCAACGACCGTCAGGCCCCTGCCTTTAAGTGTTGCGTGAAGCTCCTCCAGCTCCGGCATCTCCGCGATGCAGGGCCCGCACCACGTCGCCCAGAAATTGAGGACCACAACCTCGCCACGGTGGTCGGACAAGGAAAACTGACCTCCGTCAATCAAGGGTAGCGAAAGTTCGGGTGCCCGCGCATAGTTGGATCCACATCCGAGCGAAAGCAGTGCAAACATCCCTGCAGCAGCAAGAGAGAAAGGGAGACGACTGCGACGGCCCTGCATCACGGTGCGCTCGAGATCGCATTGCGGATGCGAACGGCCGTGACGCCCCTGTGCGATGAATCGAACACTGACGAACCGCGGGACACCACAATGACCTGCGGCGACTCATGTCGAATTCGAAAGCGCCGGGCGATCTCGTCTGATAGCGCACGTGCCGACTGAACGATTATCCGAAACACCGGAGGGTCGGTGGCCAAGCTGAGTTGATCGATTTCGCCGTGAGCCCGTTGACTGAGACCGCAGGCCGTGCTGTGCTTGAAGAGTACGACAGGTCCTTGCTCGGAGCTGGCCATTGCCGCTTCGAGCTGAGCAATCGATTCGATGTCAGTGATTTGCGAGTTCAACTGTTTGGGAATACCTCGGATTGACTCCTGTGAATCCGAATCACCGTGCTTAGTTTCACAATCGGCTTAGAATCGAGACCACCAAATTCTTTCTAGATATGCACGTAGCAGAGTTGACCGGGGCCGAAGATGTCCACTGGAATCTGGGCGATCTGTGTAAGTCTCCAGATGCCGCAATTGCGCTGGCAGAAGAGGCGGAACGCATGGCTCAGGAGTTTGCCGACAACTATCGGGGGCGGATTGTGTCGATCAACGCTTCAGGCTTGGCCACCTTGCTGACTGACCTGGGCGCCGTGCACGACGCTGCTGGGCGTGCATACACCTACGCATACCTGTATTGGGTGACGGCCACGACCGATGCCGTGCGGGGCGGACTGCTGCAGAAGATCAAGGAGCGGTACAGTCGAATCAGTCAGTTGGTCGTCTTTTTCGATGTCGAGCTTGCTGCCCTGCCCGAAGATCAGGCGCAGGAGTTGATCGCGTCTGATGAACTTGTTCGGTTCCGGCACTACCTCGAGCTGCAGCGATTAAACCGACGGCACCTGCTTTCGGAGCCAGAGGAGAAGATCTTGTCGGAGACGTCAGTTAACGGCAGGCAGGCGTGGAACCGCTTCTTCGACGAGACGATTTCGGCAATGACGTTCTCGATGAACGGGGAGTCGATGTCAGAGCAAGAAGTCCTTGCAAAACTCCACGACGCAGATCGTGACGTGAGGCGATCTGCCGCACTCTCGCTAACGGATGGTCTGCAGGGCGAAGCCAGGGTCTTCACGTTTATCACGAACACGCTCGCAGCGGACAAGGCATCGACGGATAGGCTGCGGGGTTACGAGTCCTGGATTTCAAGCCGGAATCTGTCAAACGAGATCGCTGAGGAGAGCGTGTCCGCGCTCGTAGGCTCCGTCACAGATCGATACGACCTACCGAAGCGATTCTATGCACTGAAGCGGAGGTTGCTGGGTTACGACGAGATGTTCGATTACGATCGCTATTCGCCAGTCGGTGAGTCCTCGCGTCGCTTCACCTGGGATGAGGCACGCGAGATCGTTCTGGACGCATACGGTGCCTTTTCGTCGGACATGGGTGCAATTGCGCGTCGCTTCTTTGATGACGATTGGATAGACGCCGCGGTTGTGGCGGGCAAGCGAGGTGGTGCATTTAGTCACGGTGCGGTACCGTCGGCGCACCCCTATGTACTCATGAACTACACCGGTCGTGCGCGCGACGTTCAAACGCTGGCGCACGAGCTTGGGCACGGTGTACACCAGTACCTGTCGCGCAGCCAGGGCATCTTCCAGGCAGACACCCCGCTTACGACGGCCGAGACTGCATCAGTTTTCGGTGAGATGCTTGTGTTTAATCGGCTACTGGAGCAGGAATCCGATCCGCGGAACCGGCTAGCCATGCTCGTTGGCAAGATTGATGACACGATGGCCACCGTCTTTCGCCAGGTTTCGATGAACCGCTTTGAGCATCGCGTACATACCCACCGGCGCGAACACGGCGAGCTCACCACCGAAGAATTGTGCACCGCCTGGATTGATACGCAGTCTGTCATGTTCGGCGACAGTGTTACGCTTGGAGAGCACTACCGCTTCTGGTGGAGCTATATCCCGCACTTCTTGCATACGCCAGGGTATGTGTATGCCTATGCGTTTGGCGAACTGCTAGTCCTCGCACTCTACGGACGCTTTGAGGAGAGTCCAGCGGGTTTCTCGGACAGGTATATGGCGTTGCTCAGCGCCGGCGGATCAGACTGGCCACACGACCTTCTCCGTCCATTCGACATCGATCTGCAGGACCCTTCTTTCTGGATGACCGGCTTGAAGGCAATCGATAAGATGATCTCAGAGGCAGAGACGCTCGCCGAGTCAAATGACGATCGTTGACAGCTGGCCGAGTATCCAGGCGCAGAAGAGCGCCGCGTAGATCCCGAGGATATAGCCGGACACGCCCATGAGTACGCCCACGGGAGCAAGGGCGGGGGAGAAAGCCGAGGCCACAACCGGTGCGCTGGCTGCTCCACCAACGTTTGCCATGCTACCCGTTGCAACGAAGAACAGCGGCGCGCGGAAGATTCGCGCTGCAAGCATCAGAATGAAGACGTGTATGACGATCCAAAGCACCCCGGCCATCAGGAAGTAGGGAGTGTCGAGAATCATCTTGAGGTCAGCGCGCGCACCAATCGAAGCGATGAGGATGTAAAGCGCGAGGTATCCGATCTGTTGACCACCGTCTTGATCGATTTTCCGGATCGGAGTGAAGGAGAGA
The DNA here is from genome assembly GCA_028284545.1 of Rhodothermales bacterium. Classification (GTDB taxonomy): domain Bacteria; phylum Bacteroidota; class Rhodothermia; order Rhodothermales; family JABDKH01; genus JANQRN01. The sequence continues at coordinate 16,917 of JANQRN010000228.1, forward strand.
AGCAGTCCCGCGGTAACAACAACCAGTACTGCCCACGTTGTCTGGCTGATGACGGAGGGATCACCAACAGCTGGTAGCTGCTGCCCGATCCAGATCGCAACGCCGGCGGCGACGAATGCCAGGCCGAGAATGATTCCCAGGGCCTGATACGAGGGAGCCTTTCCCGCAGCGGGCGACCAACGCGAGAGATCCGCAATCACCGCGCGAACTTCCGAACGCGCTCGCGTCCACTTGTCGAAACGCTCATGGAATCCGCTGAGCACAAGCAAGACGCCCATCCACCCGTATCCGACGACCGTGTCAACAACAATCACTGGTCCAAGCGCCGCGTCGGGTGCGCCAACACTCTTCTGGATCGCGATCATGTTCGCCGTGCCGCCAATCCAGCTTCCACTCAGAGAAGCCATACTCTTCCACGCATCCGGCGGCAGGAGAGACGCAAACGTTACATAGGATACCGACGCGCCAACTATGATGCCGACGGTACCCGCAAGCATCATGATGATGGCCAGACGCCCCAGTCGCATGATTGCTCGCACATCGATGGTCACCATCAGCAGGAACAGGGACACTGGAAGCATCCACCTGCTGATCCACGAATAGACGGGGTCGGCGGACGGCAGCAGTCCCACTGTGGTGGCGATCATCGGCAGGAAGTACGCCCATATTACCGGCGGCAAGACGCGGAAGATGGGACGCAGTGCCTCGAAGCGGCTGATCCAGAACAGGAACGCCAGCGTTCCAACGAGGAACGCGAATATTGCGGACGAGTCGCTAAGCATCAGGCCTCCAGTGCGAGGAGTCGTCGGTCCATAGACGAGAGCGCTTCGACTCCTTCGCTCGTCACGACGACGTCGTCTTCGATCCGAACGCCGAAACGCTCGTCAAAGTATACGCCGGGCTCGATCGTGAACGTCATTCCTACCTGTAGCACATCGTCGTTGTCAGCGCGAATATAGGGAGCCTCGTGTACCTCGCGACCAAGTCCGTGGCCCGTGCGGTGGATGAAGAAGTCGCCGAGGCCGGCGCCTTCGATTACACCGCGGGCGGCTTGATCCACATCGCCGGCTGGTACGCCGGGCCGACCGGCCGCGGTCGCCGCAAGGTTGGCCTCAAGAACAACATCGGCTGCCCGCTGGAGTTCAGCAGACGGCTCGCCGACGCAGAATACCCGCGTCAGGTCTGAGTAGTATCCGTCGTGAGATGCACCCCAATCGACCAATACGACGTCTCCCTCTACAACGCGACGTTCGGTCGGCACTGCGTGTGGGTCAGCGGCGTTTGGCCCTGCCGCGACGATCGGCGAGAACGGGAACGCGGTGTCAGATCCCTCACGGAGCAGATTCTCGACGAGAATGGCGGCGATCTCCTTTTCTGTGATACCTACTCGGATACTCGGAATCGTCGCAAGCAAGCCGCGCTCAGCGATTTGAACGGCCGTGCGCATGTGAGAAAGCTCCTCTTCGTCCTTTATCACTCTGAGCTTGTCAAATAGCGAATGTGCTGCCTGCACCGCCACATCAGGAACCCCGGCGCGGACGAAGTCGAGTTCAAGGAGGCGCATCCAACGGGAGTCGGTCGCGAGACGTCCGGATGTTAGTCCGGTAGCCTCGGCAGCTTCGGCGACCGCAGCCGCCCACGTAGCCGGCTCTTCGCCGTACGTAAATGGTGTGACCTCGGTTCGAGCGTGCACGAGGCGGGACGCCTCCAGCTCGGGTAGCGCCATTGCCGCTGCCCCGCTGGCTGAGATGAACGCCAGAACCGGACGCTCCATAAGATGAAACGGGACGCCGAAGAGGTATTCCAACGATGGGCCAGCATTGAGAACGACGCCCTGGAAGCGGTTCTCGTCGAGTAGGTCCAGCATTCTGGCGAGTCGTGGGGACATCAGCGGCAATTCGTGTGTTGTGGGGGGAGAGCTGTCGGGACGTGAGTTTACTTAAACGCCGCCGTCTTTGCATTGGTCATTGAGCGGATTAACTTCGCAAAACCACTCTCACACTACGGAAACCGCGAGATGAAGACTCCCCAGAAGCACAGTCGAACGCGCCGAGAATTTATCAAGACCGGGACCTTGGCGGGCGTAGCCGCAGGGGTAGTGCCGGCGACCACGCTTGCCTCCGAGGTTCGGCCACGGGCCGGGGCAGCCGGCCCGGTCGTGATTTCGAGCGCAAACGGGGATCGGGCAGTCGAGCGCGCCTACGAGCTGATCGCTCAGGGTTCAGATGCACTGGACGCTGTCATCGCGGGTGTAAACATCGTGGAGGACGACCCCAACGACATGACCGTCGGCTACGGCGGACTCCCGAACGAAGATGGGGTGGTCGAACTCGATAGCTCCGTGATGCATGGTCCGACGGCGCGCGCAGGCGCGGTCGCCGCGCTGCAAGGCATCAAGAACCCTTCGAAGGTTGCCAAGCTCGTCCTCGAGCGCACCGATCACGTCCTTCTCGTCGGCGCCGGAGCCCAGCGCTTTGCACAAATGCACGGCTTTCCAATCGAGAATCTCGTAACCGAGGCATCCCGAAAGCGCTGGGTACGCTGGAAAGAGACCATATCAAATCGCGACGACTACTTGCCGCCCCATTCTCCCGATGACAGG
>JANQRN010000232.1 GCA_028284545.1 Rhodothermales bacterium
ATGTCAATGACATAAGGCGCGGCAGGGACTGCAATGTAGTCCGTGATGTCGCCGTACTTAGCGTCAGGAACAAGCGTCGCTACGCCACGCGCGGCAACGTCAACGCCAGGAGCATCTGTCGCGCCGTGCACGACGAGGAACTCAACCACTGCGCTATCAGACGCAGCCTCACGGGACTCAGGACGCACCCAGAGGGTGAACCCGGTCGAGCGACCGTCAGGGTTGGCGGCAAAGTCGCCCGGCGAAAGCACCCCGTTTGCGATAACGGTGTACGTCTCTCCCTCGGTAAGCGTGACCGGGAACGTTGCGATCGCGTCAGCTGAAGACGAGCTGGTTGCCGGGGCTACGCCGATGACGATCTCCGAACCAGCAGGCAGGTCGATGTACGGTGTAGCGGCGCGGAAGGCGAAGTTGTCCAGCGCCAGATCCGAGCCGATGTAGATGTCGACCTCGCTTGCAGCTGGATCCGCGGCGTTGTGCACGATCTGGACGCGAGCAGTCGGGTCTTCAAGGGGAGCAGCCGGAAGCAGCTCTGACGTGCCGTCAGGGGCGACCAGCAAAAGGCCGAAGGCTGGCCCGTTACCATTAGCTGCTGAATCGAGGAAGCCACTCGCCAGCAGCACGCGGGCTTCGCCCTCCGGACCGCTAAGGTCGACGCTGAAGGCGGCGAGACCGGTCTGTGAGCTTGCCGGGAATACGGTGAGCTTGGTAGCAGTCTGATCGACGGCGATGTACTGCGTTTCCTGGCCGTACTTGCGTCCGCCCATTACGGTTGTTCCAAGCTCCGTGCGGATATCCACCGCAGGCGCGTCCGTCACGCCGTGCACGGGTCGGATCTGCCACGTGTGGCTATTACTTGTTTCCTGGCCGTCGAGGGCCCACAGACCGAAACCGATTGCCTCTCCGTCGGGGTTCGGGGCAAAGGCGGCCGGATTAAGGACTCCGTTCGCGACTACGAGGTAGGTCTCGTCGGGCGTCAGATTAAATGGAAAATTTGCGATCGCATCAGCAGCTGAACTGCTGTTGCCGGGCGCGACACCAACGGTGATCTGCTGCCCCGCAGGCAGGTCGATGAACGGCGTGGCGTCGCGGAATGCAAAGTCGTCAAGCGCGAGACCGCCATTGACGTAGATATCAACGACGCTGGCGGCCGGATCTGCCGCGTTGTGGATGATTTGGACGCGCGCGGTCTGCGCAAACGCCGAGGTGGTAAACACGGCTGCGGCCGCGATGAACAGTAGTCGTCTAAACATGGTTGGGAGAAGCGGTTGTTACGAGTGACGGTGCCATTTTTTGGCCGTTTACTCGATAACACCTACCAACCGGGACGTGACCAGTCCAAAACGACTTTTTTTTTCAATCAGACGATTTTCTACAAACCGACCTGAACTGAGGCAACAGCCTGGATGCCTGGCAAGAAGCGCTCCTGGACGTCATATGAGCTCCCACCGACACTCGGAGACACCGTCCAATCGACGACGTTGCTGGCATTCATAACGTTTAAAACGTCTATCCTGAACGTTATCGGGACGCGCCCCACCGTCTGGCGGTACGTCGCACCGGCGTCCACCTGCGAATATGCGGGTAGCCTGTGCGAATCCGGATCTGAGAGGTTGAAGGGCGGAAACGCGAGCGCTGAGTTGTGCGCCGCGAGGAAGTCATAGTAGGCCTGACGAAAGGCCCATCCACTGCCCCAGCTGTTCACCCATCGGGCTCGCAGTTCCAGACCAGCCGCCGGCATCAGTCGAACGCCGGTCTCGAACCGGTGGGGCTGATTCCACGGAGACTGCACCTGTCGGTCTCCGAACAGAGATGGGAACGTTCGCTGCGCGTCCGTTCGTTCGTACGAAGCCTTCGCCTTCACGATGCCGCCGTCGTACTCGGTCGAAAGGGCAAATCCCACCGACCTTCCGCTGGCCGCCTCCACGAAATCCTCTTGATCAGTCACCGCAAGTGACTGGTTGATAATGGTCCCGTAGTCGATCGAGAGGATCCGCGGTTGGTTCTTGTAAAAGAACTCTGATACGACGCGCCATCGCTCCCCTCCGAAATAGGTGACGTCCAGGGCGAAGTGCTCTGATCTGGCGGGCGCGAGGTCACGCTGAGTGGGAATCCAGAAACGAACCGAAGGAAGAAGCGCCGACGGCGCGACACTGCTCAAATCAAATGGCGACACAAATTGCCGGTAGACACCACCGGATAGCCGAGCCGCAACCGTACCGCCATTCGGAAGAGTCTTGTCACCACGAATTGCAGCCCGCGGCTCCACGTATACCGAGCCGGATTGATCCACGTAGTTTGCTCGGAGCCCACCGTCGACGACAATGTTCGAACCGGCCTGCCAGCGATCAACTACGGCTAGCACGGTGCGAGACGACCGGTACGCTGAGCTTACCGAGGCAAAGTACTCTGAGTCCTGGACAAAATCGGTCGACTCAAACACCTGTTCCAGGTCTAGACCCAATTGGTGCGTGGCAGAAGGCGAGTACTCGATCGACAACCCGACCGATCCGTGTCGAACGTCGTTCCGGTCGACATTAAGGCGCGCGCCCGGTAATGCCCCGAAGAGCAGACTTTCGATTTCTTCCAACGGCTGCGATGGCCCCACTGCGAGCGTCGAATCCAGCGACTGGAACCCGTGTTCCATGGAGTGACTGCTGTAGCTGGCCTTCACTCCAACCAACGCTCTGGCACCCAGAATCCAGTTGTGACGCGCCGACGCCACAAAATTTGTCCAGCGATAGTCATCGTCAGCGGCCACATAGCTAGCGTCCGAAATTCCCTCGCTGAGTGACGTAGACCGAAAGTCCGACATCCCGTAGTAGGCAGACACCGACGCGCTGCGGAATGGGGAAAGCCTCATCTTGGAGGCGAAGTGCAGGTCCTGGAAGGAAACCGCCGGTGTCGTCGATACCGGCACGAATCGTGTCTCGGCCGGCGTCGACCCCGCAAGCGTCGCCTTCAGAGCCGGGTCCGTCACGTTCCAATCGGTCAAGACACCGTCCAGCGCCCCTGCCCGATAGACGTCCCATAGCGACGTCCGCCCCGACAGCATAACGGTCGCAGACCGCGTCCCCTCGCCGATTCGCACCTTTGAGAGAATACTTGCGCTTAGCGGATCTACCTGCGCCATCAACTCCGATTTCCCGTCCAGCTGCGTATCGTGCTCCAGCGCGATAACACCAGACAGCTGCGAACCCACTCTGGCGCCGAAGCCCGCTTTGTGTGCGGTCACGCGACCTATAGCTAGCGGACTGAATGCCCCTACAAGGTTGCCGAGCGCCCTCGGATAGAATACGGGCGCTCCATCCAGCGTTATTGCGTGATCGCTTGACCCACCACCCTGGATGCCCAAGGCCTCGAACGGATTGGCGGATCCAACACCCACGATGCTTGAGACCGAACGAACCACATCCACTGGTCCGACTCCACCGGCAGAAGCTGAAACGACAGCATCTACCTCGCCCCGCCCCAGGCGTTCGCTTGTAAGGCGCTGCGTGAGGCCATCCACGACAACCGGAGCATAGCGAATCGGCTCTGAAACTAGCTCCACCTTCGCCCGCGTCAGGTCCCCTGGTAGCAGGTTCACGATATTCGCGGTGGGCTGGTAGCCTACGTAGCTGGCAATTACGGTGTGGCGACCCGGCAACAATCCACTGATGGAGAAGAAACCCGCTTCGTTGGCAGCTGCGCCGACACCAGCCTCCTCCAGGTAGACGTTCGCATTGGCCAGCGGATCTCCTGTTGCCGCGTCCACGACCGCACCGCTCACAGTGCCATACGCGGGCGCCTCCGCAGATCGCTCCACAATGACATACGTACCGCTCGATGTCACGACAAAGTCGAGATCCGCCTGTTTCGTGATGCAGCGCAGAATCTCGTCGGGCTCGACGTCTTGCAGCGCGCAGTAAACAGCCGGTCGGCCCAAAATGAGGTCGGCGTCGTAGAGCAGGTCGGACTTCGTTACCGAAGCAAACCGGTCAAGCGCCTCCTGGGCATTGACGCCACGAAGAACGAGGGTGTATACCGCAGACTGCTGCGCCTGCGCCGGAACCGAGACGGTAAGGGCGACAAGGAGCAGTGCAACGCGACTAGCGCGCGCCAGAAACTTCAAAACCATTCAAGATCGGGCGATACGTAAGACCGGCACTCTGAGCGAGGTCGGATACAATTGACTCAATGCTGCGGTCCGCCGAATAATAGAGTGTTTTGCGCGCTTCCAGATTCACCTCTCCGCGTACCCGGATCTCGACTCCAAACCTTCGCTCAAGCTCAGCAAAGACGGTACCGAGCGGACGGTCGAGTATCGAAAACGACTTCGCTTTCCAACTGACGACCCGCTCGACATCGACGGCAACGGGCACTGAAGGTACCGTACTGCCCTGAGGCACTACAGACGACATTCCCTGCGTCAACTCTACCGAACGACTCGATCCGCCTAATTCTACGACTCCCTCCTCGACGACAACCTCAGTCGCATTCGTGAAGCCATCCCGGTACGCACGAACGTCAAATCGCGTCCCCAACACTTCCACGCGGGCGTTGAAAGTGCTCACCACAAAAGGCGAAGTACCTTTCTCGACATCAAAAAATCCCTCGCCATCAAGAACGTACTCTCGCGCCCGCTCAGGGTTGACAACTCGTTGCGCCAGACTCAGTCCCTGAAGTCGGCTTCCCGCATTGAGTACAACTTGCGAGCCGTCCCGCAGATCGACCGCAACCTGTTCTCCGGGTGCTGCCGTGTACACAGGCGTCCGTAGCGCAAGCCCCGAGCCAACGACAACCAAAATTGCTGCTGCGACTGCGGCCCAGCGTGTAAGGCGCGTAGCGGAAACCACCAGGCGGAGTCCAGTCGGTGACTCTGCAGTTTCTGCTACCCGGCTGCGAAAGTCCTGCCAGCCAGCTTCGATGACCCCCTGGTCAACGACCGGCTGCGCCGCCCCGAGCAGCGACCAGACTGCGCGCAACTCTCGTGATTCGTCGGGGTCAAGAGAAGCGAGATGCTGCTCTACCTCTTGTGGTATCTCCGGTAACTGACTCATACTGCCAGATGTCTCGGCTCAAAGGCCGCGATCTTGTTTCGAATAAACTTCAGTGCGCCGACCAGGTGGTTGTTCACCGTGCGCGGAGAAACGCCCATGACATCCGCGATCTCCGCATGCGACAGCCCCTCAAATCTGCTCAACAGCAGTGCCTCCCGCTGCCTCGTCGGCAGCATTTCGATCCAGGCCTGCAGACGCTCGTTAAGCTGTTTGGCGTCCACTTCGTCTGTCGCGGCTACTACGGTCTGGCCCGTGTCGACGGCGTACTCGGATTGTCGCACGGATCGCAGATTTTGATCCCGCACCGCGTTCAACGCTCGGTTTCTCACGCTCTTGTACAGGTAGGCCCGCATCGACTCAGTCGGGCCCAACGTTGAGCGCCGCTGCCACAACCGCGCGAAGCTTTCCTGGACGACATCCTGAGCGACCGCCGTGTCACGCACGAACGTCGACGCAAACTTCACCAGGCCAGCATAGCTTTCGCGATAGAAAGACTCAAAACCAGCGATATCGGAGTCGCGGAGAGACCCCTTAATCCCAGCAGCCATGTTTGTGGTGGCGTTCCCGGTCAAGAACGTCTGGTAATGCGGATAAGGTCTGTCGCCGCACTCTGCGGCGTTCTCTCATCTAACACGCGTCCCCGCCGATATGACCAGCCGAAAATAACGCCTAGATCGGCACTAGCTCACATTGGCAGGGTCAACGTGCCCATCACCCCCAGCTGAAATGTACCTGTCTCCGACAAACTGCTTGACGTGCTGCTCGGCGACAGGTCGCCCTGAGCCCGAAGCAATCGGCGAGCTTTCATGCACGACGTAGTCGCCGTTCGGAAGCGCGTCGTTGTGCCGTCGGGCTGCGGCTGCTGCTTCGGCCATGCTCTGGTCAGCGTTCTTCCGAAGCTCGCGGATGTTGTTGGCGATCTTCATTTCGAGCAGGTCGAAAACATGATCAAACGCCGTACGATCGCGTTCGTATTCAAGTCCCCTGACCCCGCTTCGGATCTGCACGTCAGCCTTCGAAAGCGATGCCGCCAGCGCGAAGAGATAGGTCGCGTTGTCGGCAACGCGCGCCTGCACCACCTGTCGCTGGATTATCTCCTCTCGGTGCCACTTGCTGGCCATCTTGAAGTAGTGGGAGTGCAGCTGGACCAGCTTGCCCAGTCGCGCGGCGTGCGCCTCCAATGACGGATGTACACCAAAAACCTCCGGCGCCGGCGGCTTGATACCAAGGAACAGCTGCGCGGCCAGTGGAACAGCGCGGCGAAGCAAGTCGACATTAACGCCGTTGCGCGAAAGCCGCGCGAAGTTGTCAGCCGGAGTGGCATCGCCGTCCCAGCCGAGCGCCTCCTGGATTCCCAGCATTTGCTCAGCCAGCAGCTTACCGCCATATGCAAAAATGAAGGACTGCATCACCTCGTTTGAGCCCTCCACAATTCGGTGGATGCGATTATCCCTCCACAGTCGCTCAAATTCGTTCTCTGTCATGTAGCCTTCGCCGCCCATGATCTGCATCGCATCGTCGATCACGTACCACCCGAATTCAGAACAGAAAACCTTGTTGATCGCGGTCTCAACCATAATGTCTGAATCGCCGCGATCGAGCATGCCCGTCACAAGGTAGAGCACGGCGTCCATGGCGTATGCGTACGCCGACATCCGCGCTATGCGCTGCTGAACGAGTTCAAAATCAGCTAGGGGCCGCCCAAACTGATACCGGGTCTGCACCCATTTTGTAGCCTGGTCGCGGGCCCGCTTCGCGGCACCCGTGATACCAGCGGACAGCGTACAGCGGCCATAGTTGAGACACGTCAGCGCCACGTTGAGGCCCTTGCCCTCTTTGTGAAGCAGATTGTCAGCCGGCACGCGAACGTCAGTGAACCGGATTCGCGCCTGCCAGGTACCGCGAATACCCGTCTTTGAGCGATTTTTCTGGAACACATCAACGCCGTCCATATCGGGCGTCACGATGAGCGCGGTGACGGCTTCCTTGGATTTGCCGGTCTTCGGATCGATCACGTGCTGCTTGCACATCACCGTAAACATCCCGCTCAGCGCACCGGAAGTACTCCACTTCTTCTCGCCGTTCAGTACATAGTAGGTCCCGTCTTCGCTTTTCTCGCAGCGGGTCTCCTGCCCGGCTGCATCTGAACCCACCTGCGGCTCGGAGAGGCAAAACGCCGATAGGTACTCGCGAGCGACCTTCGGAAGGAATTCGCGCTTCTGCTCTTCGGTCCCAAACAACATCAACGCCTTGCAGCCGATTGACTGATGGGCAGAAATCATCACCGCAGATGAACCACAGTAACTCCCAATCATCTCGAGAACGCGGTTGTAGCTCGAAACACCGAGACCAAGCCCGCCATACTCCTCCGGGATCGTCATGCCCATCACGCCCATCTCGAAGTAGCGATCTATACACCACTCCGGAATACGCTCCTCCGCGTCGATTTGCACACTCGGGTGCTCGTGCTTCAGGTACGTCTCAAGCTCAGACAGCAGGGCCTCGCAGCGCTCCTGCTCCTTTCGCGACGGCGTCGGGTACGGGAAAACCAACTCGTCCCGGAAACGACCCCAGAACATGTTCTTCACGAACCCCATCTCGGATGGCTCCGGTCCGAGCATGACCTCGATGTCCTCGATCATCCGGCGGTCACGGGCTGAAACGCCCTTCATGTTGCTAAGACTTGGATTCGCCATAAGAGTCGGATTTGTGTATTCGATGTAGACCGCGATTCAGGCGCTTCTCGCGCCCAATTCCGCTGTGCTGTCACCACACGGGTATCGGCCAATCGTATCTTGCGCAAAGGCCTTCCGTCGATCACGGAAGGTGCCCTAAAAGAGGCCATTCTTTACTAGAAGCGCCTCATTTCTGTTCCTCCAAAGGTCCCCGCCCGCGAGCTATTGACGATACCCTCACAACTGACCGCCGCAGACGGCCCAGAGACAGTTTCCTTCCTCTCTAGATTACGTGCAAGCCAGTCGATTTCGGGCTCGTGCCTGTGCGTGGGACTTGATCCCGATCCCAAACGGATTCCAGACTCCGTACTACCAGATCTCCCCGTAGCCGACCGGATCGTGGCGTTCAACAAGGCCATCATTTCTGCGACCGCCGACCTGGCGTGCGCGTACAAACTAAACCTTGCCTTCTACGAGCTTCACGGTGCGGCCGGATGGGAGGCGCTGCGCCAAACCCGCGAGGAGTTGCCTGAACACGTCGTGGCGATTGCGGACGCGAAGCGAGGCGACATAGGCAATACGGCAAGATTCTACGCCGAGACTTTTTACGGGGAGCTGTCGTTCGATGCGTGCACGGTGTCACCGTACATGGGGCTTGACTCGGTTGCGCCCTTCGCTGCGTTTCCGGGTCGATGCACGTTCGTCCTGTGTCGGACCTCGAACGCGACAGCCGATGATTTCCAACTCGTCGGGACACCAGAGCCGCTCTACATCCAGTTGGCCCGCCGCGCAAACGATTGGAACGACCAACTCACGGGGAGCGTCGGACTCGTGGTCGGCGCCACGCGCGTCGACGACCTGGCTGCTGTTCGCGCCGTCTCGCCGCGGTTGCCATTTCTCGTCCCGGGCGTCGGCGCCCAGGGTGGCGATCCAAAGTCCACGGTCGCGGCGGCCCACACGGAAACGGGGCCGATTCTCGTGAACTCGAGTCGGTCCATCCTGTACGCTGCGAGCGGCCCCAACTTCGTAGAGGCCGCCCGAGAAGAGGCCCACCGACTCGCGCTAGCGCTGGCTGTCCGCTAGCTGGTTATCCCGGCCACTACCTCCGGGTCTTTTGGTCACGCAGCCGCAGCGGATCGGCCTGCGAAACCCACCAACAGGCTCTGCGCGATGTGGCTTCGAGACTTACTTGCTTTCCTGCCCGCGCCAAAACCACGCGGGAGTGGGAAGTACGATGCAAAGCAATTGGTCGCGCAAAGCCTCGCCGAACCCGTTGCTCCATTCTCGGCAATACCGGAACGCTTCGTCCACGACATCTGGGTCGGCCGAATGTTCGACACCGCGAGGATCACCACGACCACCGGCGCTCCAGTTCAAATAGTACACACCGGCGAACTGAACCGCGACGCCGGCCCGGATTTCACCAGCGCGCATGTCCGAATTGGCGAGACCACGTGGCGCGGAGACGTTGAGATTCACGTTCGGTCCTCCGACTGGGTCGTCC
>JANQRN010000240.1 GCA_028284545.1 Rhodothermales bacterium
AACGCTGATCCCGGGGTGACGTACCCATCGACGATGTCATACAACAGCACGTCCACCATTCCGTCTCCCCCGATGTTCGAGGTCTCCCCAAAGATCGTCTTGCTGATCTCAAATACCCCGGCCGATGGGTCATACGAGTTTGCGGGGGTGCGTGAGTGGATCGTCACCATTAGACTGTCGACCACGCGCTGCGTTATCGGACCAGTGTCCCATTCGTCGGTCGCAACCCAAAGGCGGACCGTGTCAGACGCTGCGACCAGCGTGAAGTGGGCCTGGCCCCACCCACCCGCCAGGATCAACGGTACGTTGAAGGTCAGCGTATCGCCGGGGACGTACGCGCCGTGTCGTGCATGCGAGGCACCGGTCCGGCCTCTTTGGGGACGAAAGACAACGTCAGGTGTCGCAATCCTTGCCGGCGCCTTGGCGCCCGCCATGGATACCGTCTCGGCGGGCAGCGCCTGGCGCCTGTCCTGTGCGTCCACTGATGTCGAACCAGCACACAGGCAAACAGAAGCGAGAAGTATCGGTATCGCACGATGCATTGATCTCCCTGAACGGTTGAACGTCGACGCCAGTATAGACCGCCGCCCCGGCCAAGATCAATTGCATTGCGAGCGCCCCGGTCAGGCTCTCAGGAGCCCGTAGGCGACGATACAACTGGTTTTCGGTCAGAAGCGTTGGACACGTGCTTGTCGAGCCATTGCGACGTTTCCCACATCATGTGAAGGATCGATTCGCGTGCCCGGTACCCGTGGCTCTCGGCTGGAAGCATGACCAGTCGTGCAGTTCCACCCAGTCCTTTGATGGCCGCGTAAAGGCGCTCACTTTGAATCGGGAAGGTGCCGGAGTTGTTGTCTGCCTGTCCGTGAATCATGAGAAGGGGCTCGTCGATCTTGTCTGCGTGCATAAACGGAGACATATCGTAGTAGATCTCGGGGGCCTCCCAGTAGGTACGTTCCTCTGCCTGAAACCCGAATGGCGTCAGCGTTCGATTGTACGCCCCGCTGCGGGCAACGCCGGCCCTGAACAGGTCGGAATGCGCAAGCAGATTCGCCGTCATGAACGCCCCGTACGAGTGCCCTCCGATCGCGACGCGATCAGCATCAACTACGCCGCGCTCCACGCCCGCTCGAATGACCGCTTCGGCGTTTTGCACCAACTGCTCCCGGAAGTTATCGTTCGGCTCTTCGTCGCCCTCGCCGACTACGGGCATCGCCGCGTTGTCCAGCACCGCATACCCCTGCATCACATAGGGAATAGCGCCCCAGTAGCTCACTGAGGTGAATCGGTGTGGGGAATCGCTACGCTGGCCGGCCGCAGCGGCACTCTTGAATTCGCGCGGATAGGCCCACACAAGTGTTGGGAGCGACCCGTCCTGCTCAGTGTCATACCCGGGCGGGAGGTAGAGCACCGCCGAAAGCGTAACGCCATCGGCCCGTTCGTAAGAAATCGTCTGCTTGGAAATCGACGCCAACTCAGGGTACGGATGAGGAAAGTCCGTCAGCGGCGAAGGTCCCGAGTTGAGGTTCTTGCGCAGATAGTAATTTGGCGGTTCCGCATTCGACTCCCGTCGGGTTATCAGCTTGCCGTCCTCGAGGAGCGCGACAGTACTTTCGTAATAGGGCGCTTCGGAGCGGAAGAGTTCGGTGGTCTCGCCCGACTCAAGATCGAAGGTGCGCAGAAACGGGCGGT
>JANQRN010000243.1 GCA_028284545.1 Rhodothermales bacterium
GATCTTTCGCATGGTTCTTCAGGGTTGGTAATTGAAACGACCTCGGATTCTAGAGCTTCGCCTGCAGTAAAACAAAAAAGGCGAGCTCCGTGAGGAGCCCGCCTGAGGCCGGAAGATCGCTTTGGGCAAACTTCAGAAGCCTGTTACCAACGATTCGGACCTGAACGCCGGGGGCGCTCCTGGGCCTCGTTGACGCGCAGTGCGCGACCACCAACTTCGTGGCCGTTCAACGCGTTGATCGCCTTGTCAGCGTCTTCGGCGTCCATTTCGACAAAACCAAAACCGCGTGAGCGGCCAGTTTCGCGATCAGACACAACAGCAGCCGAGTGGACGTTGCCGTATGCAGAAAAGAGGTCGTTTAGTTCCGCCTCGTTGGTACTCCAGGGAAGGTTTCCCACGTAGATCTTTTTCACAGAATCGTTCTCCAAACTCGACCGAAGCCGAGTGCATTCGGACCACCCGACACACTGCGTGTGTCAGAAGATCCATCCAGTTAACAGTGCGACCTCGGTCCCTGGGCCACAATCCGAAAGCAACAACACGAATTCCTTCTACGAAGTGCTCCTGTCGGTGCTGAATTGGGCTGGTGGGGCGGGGACGCGTGATGACCCCTCATGACGAGGGAGGGCTAAATATAGCGTCTGAGCATGATTTCTTTAGAAAAACCGGGCATAGCACACATTCTTCACGTTTTCGTGACCCGCGGCGAACCCGTTGTTACAGATACGTGATGCCATCAGGGTGCGCCGTGCGGCATATTAGGAACGCGAAATCGGGACGTTTCCAGCTGCACACGTATGCAATTCTGCCGTCGAGGTAAGTATCTGTTGATTATCGTGATGGGCCTGCTCCTGGGTGGGTGCATCGGGACCGATCTGGTCGAAGAGACGGCCCTCGCTGATCCCGAAATCCGGATCGGACAGATGGCCGTTGCACTACTCAACGGTGACAATCTGCAGCTGGACGCCCGCTACTACGATGGATTCGGCAACCACGACCCACTTGCCCCGCTCCGGTGGGTTTCAACCGATCCCGGCATTGCTTCGGTCACGAACGATGGGACCGTGAGCGCTGTGAATCCGGGACAAACGAGCATCCGGGTGAGCCTCGACACGCTGACGGCGCCGCCGTTTCTGGTGACCGTCGTCGCGGACGCAAACGCCGCCGCCGTTGTTCGCGTTACTCCTGACTCGCTGTCACTGGACGCCGGCGGAACGGCTACCGCGTCTGTCGTTGCCCGGAATATCGACGGCAACGAAATCGTTCCGGGTTCGGTGTTTTGGACCAGTTCCGACGAGGCAATTGCCGGAGTCGATGCATCAGGCCTCGTCACGGCACGGGCACCCGGCGTCGCTCAGATTACTGCGACGGTGGACAACATCGCCAGTTCACCTGCCCGGGTCGTTGTTCGCGGGCGCGCACGCACCGGCACCTTTACGAAGCGCCCCGGGACGTCCTACGACGTTTCCGGAGGCGTCGAACTCCGCGAACTCCAGGGAGGTCAGCTGAGGCTTCAGTTCGGTAGCAACTTCTCGACCAGTGACGGCCCCGATATCGACGTGTACCTTTCGAAAACGAATCAGGTAACCGGAACGAGCCTCTCGCTCGGGAATGTGATCGCCACGAGGGGTCAACAGTCTTACGCGGTACCCGGAGCGCCAGACCTCGACGAGTTTTCGTGGGTCATTATTCATTGCGTCGCCTTTAACGTCACGTTTGGTTATGCCCGATTGCAGTAGCGCAGCGAAGAGACGCCTCAGGCACATCCTGTTGACCAGTGTGCTCATCTCGCTGTTTCCGGTGGTGATGTCGGCGCGCGCAGACGGGTGGACTCAGCCGAAAGGTGTCGGTTTCTACCAGGTACGCCTCGAGCTACTCCGCACCCGCAGTTATTTTGAACCCAACGGCAATCGCCTGACGGTACCGACGATCGCGTCTTATCGCACCAGCTTCTATGGCGAGTATGGCGTCACAAATCGCGTCACGGCCATTGCTTATTTGCCGTTTGAAAGGCTCACGTTGAATCGTCAGGTCGGCCGCGTCTCTGGAGTTGAGATCGACGGAGGAGATGCTGTTACCGGTCTCGCCGATGCTGTGTTGGGAATCAGGGGACTGCTGTATAGCGCGGGTCGGACGGTTGTTAGTGCCTCGCTTTCTGCGGGTGTACCGCTCGGCGAAGCGGAGCAGTCGTCGGGTCTATACACGGGAGACGGCGAGTTCAACCAGCAGCTTGCGGTAGAGCTTGGTCAGGGTTTTTCGAAGGCTGGCTACGTTGTCGCATCACTCGGGTATAACAACCGAACGCAAGGGTTTTCGGATGAACTCGCCTATCGACTCGAAGTGGGTTCGCCGCTGGTTGGTCCCGTTTCGGGTGCGCTGAGGGTGGGCGGGGTAGAGCCCATGCGCAACGGCGATGCGGTGCTGGCTGGACGCGGACTTCGGGGTAACGACCAGCGAATGACGCGATATGGCGCTGAACTTCGTCTAGCTATTTCGCCGGTGGCTGGGATTGCGCTTAGCGCAGAGCGGGCTACACGCGTCCAAAACGGCCTCGGCGGCACCGTTTTTGGCACCGCTCTTTTCGTCCGGATGTAGACCTCCCATCGTCTATGGATTGTAGCCGAGCAGGCGCAAGCCGTTGAGCGATACCAGGACCGTACTGCCCTCGTGGCCAACGACCGCGATAGGCAGAGCCAGGCCTACGGTCAGGATCATCGCAACCATCACTGCGATGATCAGGAGGGAGAAGACGATATTCGCGATCAACGTCTGCCGTGCGCGCCGACTCAATCGCAGCGCGTAGGGGATACGCGACAGGTCGTCGGAGATTAGCACAATGTCAGCCGTCTCGAGCGCTACATCCGTTCCGCCGTCGCCGATTGCAATGCCCACGTTCGCGGCAGCGAGAGCCGGCGCGTCGTTTACGCCGTCTCCGATCATCGCGACCGACCCAAATCGCTCTCCAAGTGATCTCACAATCGAAACCTTCCGCTCCGGGAGTACCTCGGCATGGGTTTCGTCGACATCGATCAGGTTGCCAACGTGCCTGGCAACTGATGAATTGTCACCTGTGATCATCGCGACGTGTTCGATACCGGCGGAGCGCAACTCTTGCACGATGTCGGGAGCGGATGCCCGAACCGTGTCGCCAAACGCCAGTATTCCCATTGGCGTTGCCCTCGATTCGACCGATTGTCGAGCAACAACAACGGCCGTTTTGGCCTCTTCGAACAGGCGATCCTCGACCTCGGTTTCAGTGTCTTCGCCGAGCGCAATGTCAGCGGCGGCGAAGTAGCGTCTGTTGCCGATGTGTATGACAGCTCCGTCGATTGTGCCAGACACGCCGAGGCCGAAGGTGGCGTGGAAATCTGTTGCGACCTTTCGATCAAGGCCTCGCCGCTCAGCTTCCGAAACGGTCGCGCGCGCAAGGTGGTGTTCACTGTTTCGCTGTACAGCTGCCGCAATACCAAGCAGTTCGTCCTCGGTCAGACCGTTCAGGGCGATGACGTCTGTAAGTTGGGTGGCGCCATGCGTTAATGTGCCAGTCTTGTCAAAGGCGACGGCCCGGACGAGACCGGCGTCCTCAACGTGGATACCGCCCTTGAACAACACGCCGTTGCGGGCGCCGGCGGCGATAGCCGAGAGTACCGCAGCCGGCGTTGAGATGATGAGGGCGCACGGACTCGCAGCGACCATCAATGTCATGGCTCGGTAGAGGGCTGGTTTAGGCGATTCGTTGAGCGCCAATACGGCAAAGCCGAAGGCGGCAACGGTCAGCGCAATCACCCCAATCGCGTACGGCTGTTCAAATCGTTCCAGAAATTGCTGGGTTTCGGACTTCTGGCTCTGTGCCTCCTCCACCATTTTGATCAATCTCGCAATCGCGCTGTCGCCCGCCGGTCGCGTGACTTCGACGTCCAGCACGCCCGATTCGTTGATTGTCCCGCCGAAAACGTCGGTCCCTACAGTCTTGGGGACGGGTGCGCTTTCACCGGTTAGCGAAGACTCATCAACCTCCGATTGACCCGAGACGACGCGACCGTCAAGTGGGACACGGTCTCCCGGGTGCACGACAAACACGCTCCCAATCGCGACCTGTTCTACCGGCACATCTACAAAACCGCTGTCACTTCGAATTCGCGCAGTATCGGGCCGTAGATGCATCAGGGCCCGGATCGCGTCTCGCGACCGCCCAATCGCGTATCCCTGTAGAACGTTCGACAGCGAGAAGAGGAAGAGCAGCATGGCGCCCTCGAACGGGGCACCAATGACGAGGGCCCCGATCGCCGCCAGCACCATCAGTAGGTCAATGTCTACGCGACGCTCGCGAAGCGACGCCAGTCCAGCACGGACGCCGAACCAACCACCAAAAACATACGCAACAGCGTACGAGACGTACCGCACACCGGCAGGTAGCCCCAGCGTGTCAGCAGCCAGGCCCAGTGCCAGGCCGAGTGCGGCAAGGGCAACAAAAACAGCTGCCGTACTAATCTTCCACACGAGTGACGGAGAGTATTTCCACGGGATTGGGCAGGGTCTGTCCGTCTGTCGGCTGATCGTGGATAGCACGGACTACCTCCATGCCCTCAATCACGTTGCCAAACGCGGCAAAGCCATGCCCATCAGGGTTACGCCTTCCGCCGTAGTCAAGTTCAGGTTGGTCCGTTACGCAGATGAAGAACTCCGATGAGGCGGAGCCGGGTTGCAAGCGCGCCATCGAGATCGTGCCGGCCAGATGCCGAATGCCAGTCGAATCGGTCGTTTCGTGTCGAATGGGGTCCAGTCGCAGGTCGCGCATTCTGTTGCCGAGACCTCCCTGGACAACCTCGATTCTAACCTCGTTGTTCGGCTGGTTGTCCATGGTGACGACGCGATAGAAGTGTGCTGAGTCCAGCCTCGCGTCATCTACGTAACGCAGAAAGTTTGCGGCGGTGACCGGTGCCGAAACCGAGTCGATCTCCAGCGTAATGCTCCCGAACTGCGTTTCTATGGCTACACGGGGTAGGTCCGGGCTGCTCTGGGGCTCCTCGCAACCGAGGAGAAGCAGTGCGCAGCCGACGCACGCAGTGGTGAATGATCGGGTGAAGTGACTGATCATGTTTCAGAATATCAACGTTTCTCTGTACTGGTGGAGCAAAGTGGTACTTTCGGACCACGATGCAGACGCTATTCTATCCGGACTTTGGTGCGCTGGAAATATCCGAAAAACCAGCGCCAATCTGCGGTGCCGCCGACGTTGTGGTCCGGGTCGCTGCCTGTGGCGTCTGCGGAAGTGAGCTTGAGACCTTTCGCGCTCGCAGCGATCGCCGCTCGCCGCCGTTGATCATGGGTCATGAATTCTGCGGCGAAGTGGTCGAGGCCGGTCGGGATGTTGACTCGGTGAGCGCAGGCGACTCGGTCATTGCTAACGCGATTGTGCATTGCGGGACGTGTCACTTCTGCGAAGCGGGCCAGACGCACCTCTGCAGCGCTCGAGAGATCTTTGGCATGCACCGTCCCGGAGCCTTCGCCGAATATGTCGCCGTGCCGGAACGCGTGTTGGCTGCCTGGCCTCCGGCAGTCGCGGCGGAATCGGCGTGCCTCACAGAACCTCTCGCTAACGGAGTCCACGTTGCGAACCTCCTCAGGAATTCGCCAACTGAATTGGCAGTTGTGATTGGGGCGGGCCCGATCGGCTTGTCTGTGCTGCAGGCGTTACGCGCACTCCTGGGCTCAACCGTTATTTGCTTCGATCTCGATA
Organism: Rhodothermales bacterium; assembly: GCA_028284545.1. Taxonomy (GTDB): domain Bacteria; phylum Bacteroidota; class Rhodothermia; order Rhodothermales; family JABDKH01; genus JANQRN01. Next base: position 5,741 of record JANQRN010000243.1, read on the forward strand.
CGCGTAGAGCCCGCCTTGCGGAATCGCTTGGGGCCACGGCTGCGTTTGACGACGCTGACGAATTGCGGCAGTGGGTACGCGATGCCACGGATGGTGGGGTAGATCTGGTGGTAGACGCCGTCGGAATCGGTGTTACTAAACGCCTCGCATTGGAATGTGCCCGAGTCGGCGGTACGTGCGTATGGTTGGGTCTCGGGCAGGACGCAGCCGAGATACCAACGTATCAGCTTACGCTCGGCGAGCGAAGCATCCTGGGTTCGTATGGCGCAACGATGGAGGAGTTGCGTGTCGCGATCGACCTGATGGCGAACAGGCAGGTAGACATGTTAAGCTGGACGACGGCGTACCCGTTGAAAGAAGGGGTTGAAGCGTTCTTGAGAATGGCGAATGCAGCGGGCGACGATGTCAAGGTGGTTCTGCGACCCGGAGGCCTGTCGTGACCGAAAAGCTCCGAATTGTAATCACTGACCACGGATTCGACGACATTGAGCGGGAGCGGGGTGTCATCGAACAGGCCGGTTTCCTACTCGAAGTTGCGGAGTGCCGCACGGCGCAAGACGTCATTTCGTGCGCTCAGGCGGCAGACGCCTTGCTGGTACAGTGGGCGCCGGTGACCGCTGAGGTCCTGGCTGCGTCTCCTCGCTGCAAGCTTGTCGTCAGGTACGGGATCGGCTTCGACAATATTGACATAGCGGCGGCGAATGACGCCGGCGTTGCAGTCTGCAACGTTCCCGACTATTGCATCGACGAGGTTGCCGATCACACGATCGCAATGGTGCTTTCGTTGTCGCGTCAGCTGCATCAGGTGGACGCCAGGGTCCGGAGTGGAACCTGGCGGATCGTCCCAGATCGTCGTCTGCCAGCGGCTCGCGATATGACGTTTGGTACGCTCGGGTTTGGTCGCGTAGCGCGCGCGGTAATGGACCGGGCGGCCGCATTCGGTTTCGCGCGAATTGCGTATGATCCCGCAGGTGTCGCTGCACCTGGAGTTGAATCAGTTACTCTTTCGAGGCTTCTCCGGGAAAGTGATGTCATCTCTCTGCACGCACCGCTGACCGCGGAAACACGACACGTCATAAATGACGAAGCGCTGGCCGGCATGAAGCGAGATTCGATACTCGTGAACACGGGTCGCGGCGGACTTGTGGATTTGGACGCGCTAGCCGACAGCCTTCGAACCGGTCATCTGGGTGGGGCAGGTCTCGACGTCTACGAAGAGGAACCGCTCCCCATCACGCATCGCATCCGAGACGCACCGAATGCCATTCTGACTTCTCACGTCGCCTGGTATAGTGAGCAGAGTGTGCCGAGGCTGCAGGTCATGGCCGCAGAGGAGGTCGTGCGGGGTCTACAAGGTGAGACGCTACTCAACCCGGTCGGACTAGTCCGTGAGGTTGGCAGATGAAGATGTATCGTTATCTCGATCCCGAGGGCGAAGTCCGTTTCGCCGTTGGAGAGGCGGGCAAGTTGTTGCGCGCGGAAGGAGATCCGTATCGGGGTCTGGTCCCAACGGGCGACGAGGCGCGAGTTGCTGAGCTTCTGGCCCCCATCGTCCCGACGGCGGTCGTTGGAATTGGACTCAACTATCGCAAACACGCAGAGGAGGGTGGTGCGCGCATACCGCAGCATCCGGTAGTGTTCATGAAGCTACCCGGCGCGATTCAGGATCCGAACAAGCCGATCGTATTGCCGCGCACGCTTCGTAGTGACAAGGTCGACTATGAGTGTGAACTCGCCGTTGTGGTAGGCACTGCGTGCAAGAACGTGTCGGTAGACGAGGCACTGTCTCACGTCCTTGGCTACACCTGCGCAAACGACGTTAGTGCGCGCGACTGGCAGATAGAGTGGGGAGGGTCGCAGTGGTCCCGCGGGAAGACGTTTGATACGTTCCTCCCGATGGGTCCGTGTCTCGTCACGACCGACGACATCCCCGACCCGTCGGGGCTGCAAATCCGGACGGAGCTGAATGGGCAGACGATGCAGGACTGGACGACGGCAGATATGATCTTCTCCGTGGCCGAGATTGTCTCATTCTTGAGTGGAAGCACAACCCTCGAAGCGGGAACCGTGATATTGACCGGGACTCCGCATGGGGTTGGGATGGCCCGCACGCCACCGGTCTGGCTCCGCGCCGGTGACACAGTTGCGATAGAGATTGAACGGATTGGTCGGCTCGAAAACCGAGTCGTTGAAGAGGAAACCTCAGCCAGCTAACGAATCATGCGAGGACTAGACGGAAGGGTTGCCGTTGTCACAGGTGGCCTGGGAGATCTTGGTTACGCCAGCGCCGAGCGCCTTGTCGAAGAGGGTTGCACGGTTGCGCTGTTCGACGTGCGCAACGAACCCGATCGCGCCAAAGCGATCGGGGCCTCGCTTATTGTCGTGGACATTTCAGATGAGGTAGCCGTAGCCGCTGCATGCGAATCTGTCGAGCAAACGCTGGGTCCGGCTTCGATCTTGGTGAACACGGCCGCGCGGTTCATCTTGAAGGGCGTGGATGCGACGAGAGCCGACTGGAACGAGATGTGTGCCGTAAACATCGCGGGCACGTCGATCGTGACCGGTGGTTTCCTCGAACAACTCAAGTCTGCGGGTGGAGGAAGTGTCATCAACTTTTCCTCCGTAAGCGGTTTTGTAGGGCAATCGAACTTCGCCACCTACAACGCGACAAAATTTGCGATCCGTGGCCTGACGAAGTGTTGGGCGCAGGATCTGGCGCCATTTGGAATACGGGTGAATACGATCTGTCCCGGGTATATTTATACGTCTGCCTTTGTTGAGTCGTGCAAGAGTCTGGGGTTGGACATCGAGGCTGAGGACCAACGAGCGGCCGCGATGCATCTTCTTGGGCGGCAGGGGAGGCCGGCTGAAGTTGCGGGCGCGGTTGCGTTCCTGGCAAGTGACGACGCCTCCTTCATGACCGGCAGCGATCTCGTAGTGGATGGAGGCTACCTGGCAAAATGAACAGGCTCGTACCGACTGACATCGTAGACACGCACCTGCACCTGTGGGACCCGTCCGTCCTGGACTACCCGTGGCTGGAAGACGTACCTCTGCTGAACAAGCCTTATCTCATCGACGGATATGACGTCGCGACTTCTGGCTGGCCGATCTCACAGATGGTTTTTGTGCAGTGCGAGGTCTCGCAGGCGGCCTATCGAGATGAACTGTCCTGGGTGCTCCGCATCGCGGATGCCGATCCGCGGATTGCCGGAATCGTTCCCTGGGCCCCACTTGAACTTGGTGGCGGTGTTGGCGACGTCCTCGCCGAGATGGCAGAAGATGCCCGGGTGAAGGGTATCAGACGAATAATCCAGTTCGAGGAGGACGCCTCCTTTTGTCTGAAGCCCGATTTTGTGGTGGGCGTGAAGCTGCTCGCTGATTGCGGACTCCACTTTGAGATTTGCCTGAAGGGAGACGACCAGTTTCGCAACTGCCTCGAGCTTGTGGCCCGGTGTCCCGACACGAGGTTCATTCTGAACCACATCGGCAAGCCCTACATCGGCGACCAGAGGATGTCACCTTGGAGTGAGTTGCTTGGCGAACTCGCAGCTATGCCGCACGTGTGGTGCAAAGTCTCCGGGATGGCGAACGAAGCTGACATGTCGTCCTGGCAAAGGGATGACCTGCAGACCTACTTTGAGCAGGTTGTTGACGTCTTTGGCTGGAATCGTGTAGTGTTCGGGGGAGACTGGCCGGTAGCGCTGCTTGCGACGACGTACGACCGGTGGGTTGACACACTCATAGACATGGCCACTGCTACCGGCGCAACGCAGCAACAAGTTGCCGGCTTGTTTGCCGAAAACGCGAGAGACTTCTACCGACTGCGTGGCCCCGTCGCT
>JANQRN010000259.1 GCA_028284545.1 Rhodothermales bacterium
CCTGACTCCGTGGTTCAGAATTTCAACAGACTCCTCGTCGCATATACCCTGTCCGCCCGCCTCTGTCAGCAGCGCGGGAATCCCGGCTTGCGCCGCGGCCGCGTAGGTCGTACCGCCCAGTGCACCTGCGTCGCGCTTCACCAGCATGGCGCGGATTCCATACGCCTCCGCCATTCTGCGGGCGGTCCTGTCTACAGAATCGTTACCCGTCAGGTTAAAGGAGACAAACGGTATCAGCGCCTCGATCATGTCGCCGCCGTGCATGTCGACGTACATATCGCACTGAGAGATGGCGTGTTCAAACAGCCAGGCAGCCCACGCTTGTGTAAATGATCCTTCCGGATCACCGGGGAATTCACGGTTGAGGTTGAGACCGTCTACCGGTGTCACGTAAATGCTTCGCGCCCTGAAGGCGATCGGATTGGCAGACGGCAGCACGACCAATTGACCATTGAGCCCCGTAGGGTCGATCGTGCGTCCGAGCCGCACGGCGGCCTCGACGCACGGATACTCTCCGCCGTGTATCCCGGCAGAGACAAGTAGCGTCTTCCCATCACCTGTGCCGTTGATAACGAACGCCGGCAGGCGAACGTCCACACCCTTGACGGCGACGTCGACGTAACCATGTGCGCGCTCTCCCGGAGCGGCAGACAGACTGGCAAACGAAAACATGACACCAGGGTAATGATCCTGCGCCTTATCTTCAGCTTTCGGCTCGTTTCAACGCCGAACGTCCGTCTTCTCCCGCTACACGACCGAACACTCAGCTCTTCGCGATGCCGTCAATCGCCTGCTTCTCTGATATTCACGCGAACCTCCCGGCACTCGACGCAGTGTTGGCAGATATGGACGAGCGCATGCCGGATATGCGGTTCTGCCTTGGCGATCTGGTCGGGTACGCACCGTGGCCGAATGAGGTTGTCTCCAGGATGCGGCAATCCGGGACGCCAACCATAGCCGGCAACTACGACGAGGGAGTCGGCCTCAATTCTGACGATTGCGGATGCGCCTACAAAACGCTGGAGGACGAAGCCCGCGGGCATGAGTCGATTGCGTTCACCAACGCTGCGGTGACCGATGCCACCCGATCCTACCTTCGCGACCTGCCGCGGCACATGCGCATCGTAGTTGGATCACCGAGAAACGCAAACGCCGCACCTTTCAACATCTTGATGGTTCACGGCAGCCCGAGACGCGTCAACCAGTACTTGTTTGCGGATTTCCCGGAGAAGAGCCTGCTCCGGATGATGGCAGAGGAAGACGCGGATGTGATGCTGTTTGGCCATACGCACAAACCGTATCACAAGGCGATTCCGTATGTCGTAGACGGATCAACGCGCTTTCGGCACGCGATCAACATTGGTTCTGTTGGCAAGCCAAAGGACGGCGATCCGCGCGCGTGCTACGTTCAGATACAGGTGGGCTCAGACGCCTCGGTTAATGACGCCGACAGCCTGAGGGTCGAGTTCATTCGTGTCCCGTACAATATCGAAGAGACCGCGCAGGGAATAGAGGAGTCTGTTCTGCCCGACGCGTTCGCCGATATGCTTCGCGAAGCACGATAGGCTCAACTAGGTGATCGGGTTGCCGGACGTGTTTTATGTATACTTCCGGCCGCGAAGCCTTCCGGCTTCCTGTCCGCTATTATTGAGACAAAGAACTACGTTTTTACGCATGCCAAACCTCACACGTGCGGAGCTCCTTTTCAACATCGCCGCGATGCTGTCGCTGATTGCATCGATTGTGATCTGGTTCCTCGGCTATGAAATGGCCGCGATCTTCATTGGCCTCTGGGTACCGAGCATTATCGGCTGGATGAACTTCGGCGCCATTAAGCAGAACAGACGAGCCCGAGGGGAAGAGTAATGCCAGAGCAGAACACAATCGTCGGGCTGCTCGCGCTACTCGTAACGCTCCTTTTCATGTTCGGCGTCTTCTATAGCACGGCGCTCAGGAAGTAACCGAGTCTACAAGCGTTCCGACCGCTCGCCGAGGTTGTAGCGGAAGCGCACGCTAAAGGACTTGTTCTGGTTTCGGTTCTCGCCCGAGATGCCGTACATGCCGTTGGGTAGGAATTCTTCGGTGCATCCGCCGTCCAGCTTGAATGAGAACGGACTGTCCTTCAGGTCAATCCCCGCGTGAGCGCCGATCCCGAGAAGGTGTCCGGAGTTATCTGTACCCATGAGGTAGGCGAGGTTCGGGCCAGCGTTGATTCGTATTGCGTCTGATTCGAACACCGGATACGACCCGCGCAGGCTGAGGGCGTTGGTACTTGGTCGGTTCTCCTTGAACTGATTGACGTGGTAGAAACGTGCGCCAAGATTGATTCCGCTTTGCAGCCGCGCGCGCACTCCAAAATCGATCCCTGCAAAACCCGACCCATCTGAGAGCTGGAATTCGCCTGGATCAGGATCGCCGGCAAGGTCCAATTGCAGTCGCAGTCTTGCACCCGCGGATAACTGATCGTTCAGCGGGACCTTGACGCCACTCCCAAGAATGAAACTCTGGAGACCGAAGGTCGACTGCTTGTTGCCATTGTCCGGGTTGAAGCCGCGAGACACGAAGGTGAGTCGCCCGAAGGCATTCGCGGTTGCTTGGCGACCGCCGACGTCAAACTCCGCGAAGTCGTATTTGGCACCGCCGGTGAACGCGGCGATCCGCTCGCGTCCCGGGAACTCCCGAAAGTCGCCATTGGAGTTGTATCGCCCGTCGAAGACATCGCAGTACCAACCGCCGAAGAGGTGAAGCGGGATCTGTGCCTGTGTGCTGTTGGGCAAGAGGGCGCCCAGAATCGCGACGATGACGATGGCTTGTATGGCCGAGTATCCATGGGATTGAGACATGTGGTCCTCCGGAATAGAACTAGTCATCCGAGACCAAACACCAGTCATGGACTTCGACCATAGGCCTCTCTTGAATGTAAGAACACGGGCAATTGGTGCAATTTTCGACCCCGCGTTGATCTGAATGACGGATTTAGGTCCGTATTCGCGCATATCGGGGGCGGGAGCGCCTGATGAACGCTCAAGTCACCTCGCTTTTGATCCGATCCTGTTACGGTGTGTCATTCCCATTTTTGGCCCAACCTGCCGCTATAGTTATGTCCAGATTCTCCGCCGCACTCGCACTCGCCGTCGCTTTTCTGCTTGCCACGCCGCAGCATTCGACCGCACAGTACTTCGGTCTGCGCGGTGGCGTTGAGCGGACGCAACTCGTAACCGATGTCGGCAGCGGCACGATCGGTACCGAGACCGGATACGCCCTTGGCGCCTTCATTAACATCCCGCTTCCGAAGAACTTTGGTATTTCGGTTGAGGGGCTGTACTCGCAGAAGGTGGTTACGCAGCAGAACCTGGAGTCCGCACAAACTGGTGCATTTGACCCCAGCGCGTCGCTGCACCTTGGCTACATACAGATGCCGATCACGGCATCTTACCGCTTCCCCGTACCGGGGCCGCTCAAGCCCCGAATCTACGGAGGGCCTGTGGTCGGCGTGGTGGTTGACGAAGCCATCGATCTTAACGGCAAGCGTGCTGGTGACGTGGCCAACGAGGCGGCCATCCTGACGAAAGACGCGTTCGCAGATCGTGAAGTTGGCTGGATCGCCGGTGCCGGTGCGACGCTCGGCTTCCGCGGATTCCCGGTGTACCTGATGTTCGACCTGCGCTACATCGGAGGCGTTGCGACGATTTCTGACGACTTTGCAGGCAACCCGCTCGCGCGGCAGCTGGAGGTCGGCGCGTTGTCGGGTATGATCGGGATCGGGTTTTAGGTGCTCGGCCTTTGGCCTCACTGTTGAGGGTTGAGGGTAGAAGGTTGAAGGTAGAAGGTTGAGGGTGAGGTTGAGCTCCTAGAGCGACGACCTCCACTCGTGCACCTGGTCTACGATGTCCTGGCGAACGCGGTCAGAGAGTTCCTGTGCCTGCGCCTTCTTGTATCCGTCGGTCGGGATGGGAGGGAAGACGCGAAGTTGGATTGGTCCCGGGTTTGTAAAGCGCCAGCCTCCCTTGGGCAGCGCGTTGCTGGTACCGTTTATCGCGAGTGGCAATATGGGCACCCCGGCTTTTATGGCCAGGGCAAACGCGCCCACGTTGAACGCACCGACTGAGCCGTCCTTTGATCTCGTTCCCTCCGGGAAGAACATGACTGAGCAGTCCTTCTTCAGATAGTTGTTCGCATCGATGATCACTTTGGCCCGGCTACGCTTGTCGCCCCGCTGAACCGCGATATCGCCGGCGAGCTTCAGCATCCAGCCGACGAGCGGGAGCTTGAACAGTTCTTCTTTGGCCACCCACTTCATCTCCCACGGGAGTCGGCTGATCACCGGGATGTCGGCAAGCGATTGGTGATTGCACACGACCACGTACGGCAGCCGGGGGTTCGTGATCTGCTCCTCGCCCTCGATGTCGATCTTCCAGAGCGGATTGACGCGCGTCATGGTGGCGCCAAGGCGACGAAACCATCGGCCCGTCCTGTACAGCGCCGGGTCGCGGTCGAATACGCGCACGATGGCAAGCAGTGGTAGCCACACCGCCATCAGCAGAATCATCGAAATCCAGATCCAGATAGAGGCCAAGGTGGTCGAAGACGGGCTAGGGTTCGGATGTACCGAATATGCGGTACCATACGGAGATCACCAACGAATGCACCCGTCTCTAGCTACCGACACCCTCGTCGTGTGTCGGCTAGTTACACTTGTCGGAAGGTCGACACTGCGGGATCCCCCAGTGGATCTTACAGCAACCTGTCGCACACTGAGCCCCACGAGAGCAGGAGGCCCCCCGGGCTTTCAGCGGTTTGCATTCGTTCACGCCGAGGCCGGCAAACCATCCACGATCGCAATATCCGCCCGCGCACGCGCGGTCCGTGGTACAATACCCTTCTTCCTCAGTGAGGCCTTCGCAAAACGCGACGCAGTGCTTCAGCGCTTTGTTCATCTTGGCAGTGAAATACGCCGCTACGCCGAAGGCGGCCACCGCGCAGAAGGGAGTGCCCGGCCCGGAAGCGGTGCACAAGGCAAGGGAGCTCGCGAGCGCAGACAAGATGTGTGCGTAGGTTACCGCCGCTTCAAGCTTACACTCGTTGCCGCAGGCGCGGTCCGTTAGCACGCGCTCTTCTTCCAGTACTGTAATCCGATTCTCGATTCCCAGCTCCTTGACGAACCCCTCGCCCCAGGACTGCTCGCTTGACGACGCGATCGCAAACAGGAAGGCGCCTAGAATGACTTCATAGCTGTACTCTTCCAGGTTGAGCCGAGCTGCCAACGGACGCTGCGTCGTCCATAAGCTTGTGGCGGCCCGCTCGCGCACACCAACCGCTTTTAGGACCGCGCCGCCGTGCGTACCGACGTCGCGCGTCTCGCGCCCCGCCTGATCTTCCGACACGTTGGCGTAGAGACCATCAAGTGCTACTTCGACGCCGGCTTCGTAGGCCGCAACGTCTTTGTCGCTCATCGCCAGCACAGGTGCCGTGAACTGCGAGGTGATCGTTGCGAGCCGCACCATGTAATAGCCAATACCTTCTTCCTCGAGCAGCGCGTCCCCGAGCTCCGCAATCTGCCGTCCGTCACTCGAAGCGGCCAGCGATTCGATAATCTGTTCGTTGGCAGCGGTCCATGTCTCTTCGTCGATTACGACGGTGGTTTGCGCGTCGGCGCTCTGCAGCGTTGCAAACGTGAGGAAGAGCAGGCTGACCACAAATGAGAGTCTTTGCGCGCGTGAGGATGGACTAAGCATGGTGTCTCCTGGATCGTGTTGACGCCCAAGCGAACGACTCCGCGTGCGGCGCTGGCTCGGAGCCAGCATAGCGCGGTCGTTTGTCTTTATCAATGTTTCTCTTCAAGTTGCAGCGACTGCACCGTCCACTCAATCCCCGACAACCCATGCTACGTCGTTGCTCCACTCTCGCCCTCTTGGCGGCCAGCACCCTGTTTTTGCTTGTCCCGGAGGCGCTCGCGCAGCCCAAGAAGACACTGCTCGCGGGTGTCGTCTATGAGATTGAGGTCACGGGGCTCAAGGCGCCGCTCGAGATCCCCGATCGCGGCCGGCTTCAAATCGAGGTTGACGGGCCAAATGTAGCACGTGTCGGTTTTGCCGGTCAGGGTGAAAAGATGGAAGAGCTGCAGATCGTGAGCGCGCCAAATAAGGACAGAATCATGACGCATCCATACTTCGGCATCATGACGCACCCGTATTTCGTGTCAGATGACAACACGGTGTTCGTGAAGATCACCGACAGCAGCGTGGAGCCCGACAAGTTCGGTCTCCCCGACCTCAGAGGTGCGAAGCGCATGCTGGCTGTATTCGTTCTCTTTCGGGACTAGCCCTCGACCAGGAACGGACGGATTGCTTCGAGCACTTCATCATGGGAGAGCGCACAGATCAATACCCTGTTGCGACGCTTGTACTCGATTCGGAGAAACAGCAGATTGTCCTTGAGGTAGATGGCGTACAGCTCCTTGCCCGCCGTGTATTCGGCCGGCTCGATCCAGATTTGCAGATCGTACCCCGCTGTGACAGCGTTGTACCAAACTTGCTCGCGGAGAATCCGTATTGGGTCAAACGAGGGCCGTGATTGCTGCTCGACAATCGAACGCAGCACATCCACGCCCTTTGGACCCAGCTGTTGTCCTGACAACAACTCGCCGCGAAAATTTGCGACGTAGGTTTCGTCGAGTTCAGTGAGCTTGACGGGCCCGACTGAGTTCCAGGCCAGAATGCCGAGTAGACCGGCCAAGAGTATGCCTGCTATCATGCGTACAGAGTATCTCATTCGGTGCAACATAGCGGCCTACTCGCTTCGTTGCCAACGAGCAGCAGTGTAGCCCATGGCCATGCCACCATACGCCTATCTCGCGGCACGTCGGTCGGCGGGCCATCACGTCCAGGTAAAGCTCGATAAGAAGATGGACGTGACTGAACCGGCGGCGAAGGTGGGGGTGCACGTTACCGTGGAACGCGTGTTTCGGGGTCGGCGGCTGCGACCCGGAACGCGTCTCCGCTTCGAGGTGCCTGTGTATCTGGACGAAAGGGCCGTCCCTAGCGGCGCGGCGCGCTGGATTTCGGCGTCTCGGTTTCTCGGCGTGCAGTACCTGGAAGTGTTCCTTGATTGGCGGCGCGGGGACTGGGCGATCGCTGCCAGCGGCGCCGAATACTACGTGATCGACGAACCGACCGACAACCCAACAGTGCGGCGGCCAAGGCTCATCACGGTCTGGCGCGCGCGGCGTCGGTTCAGGTCGTAAACACGGTCGGCGTGCCTAATTCGATGGTGGGCCGTCGGGATGCGCGCGACAATCCGGTGGCTGCTCCACACTCCAGGCCATCGACGCGATCAGCCAATCGCTTCCCGAACGAACCATGGTGAATACGTCTGCACCGCAGTGAGACCACTCGCCGTCTACGTACAGATCGTACGGCATCCAGACCATTCCCACGGTACCCGACACGCGTGCTTCTGCGTCGTAGCCGCGTTCAACGACCTGCACGCTCCACGGTGAGTTTCGCTGCTCGTCACGAGTGCGGACAACATATCCGGCTCTTCCTTCTCGCACAGACGTCGGAAACATCTGAGCCTCGGGGACCATCAGGTCGGTGAGCGCTACTACGTCGCCGGCAGAAATCGCATCGAGGGCGGCTTCGGCCACGGCCACTACCTGGTCAACCGGGTCGGCGGTAACGGCCGTATCCTGGGCGCGGCTGCGATTAGCAGTGACGAAAACGAGGGCAACAAGAACCGGCAGCATCCGACGTGGCATGGCGACAGTACGCAGTTATCAAATTGGGGGTACTCCGCAATATCTGGTTCTGAGTCGGCCAATCCCAGGGGCGCCGTCCATACAGGATATTCCGGAATGCTCCGGTTAGCGCTCAAGGACGATGTCCCTGCGTGACTCGAACACTCCGTTCGCCCCGCGCACGAGTTTTACGATTCCCGACCCACCGCGGAGCTGCTGGTCGGCGCGATATCGCTCCGTCACAAGCGAATCGCCTTCAAACACAAAATCGTCGATGTAGTAAGGGCGCCGCCCTGGCTCCTTCACATAAACGTGGATGTGGGCGGGAGCGCCAAGATTTGGGTAGGGCGCAGGTTGAACGGTGGCCACCTCGTACCGGCCGTCGGCGCCGGTCGCTAGCCAGCCTTCAATCATCGCGTCGTTCGGGCCGCCGCGCCCTGTACTGTTTATCGATTTGTACAGTCCAGATGCGTTGGTCTGGTGGAAGTACAGCACAACACGGGCGGCGGGTGTACTTCCATCGACCTGAAAGACCCTGCCCTTCAAGATCAGTGGCATCCCGGGTTCGTCGGCCGGGGCGATATCTATAGTCGACGACAGCGACTTGGCAGGGAAGAGCTCTGCTCGCTCGCAGCCGTCGCAGTCGTACAGGCCGGGTCGGGATTCGGGCGCCGCAGGCTGCTGGGCCTGGGTACACGTTGCCACTGAAAAAAGTGCTCCGAGAACGGTGAGGGCGATACGAGTGGACATCTCTGGTTGTCTTGCTTGTGACTAGTCCGGAGATGTCACCGCAAACAAAATGGTTTAGTGCCGCCTCCGGTAGCCGCCCGATCTGGAAACAAGAGCCTCGCCCGACATGCACTACTGCTGATACTGATCGAACGTCGCACGCGTGCCGCTCTCGACATAGTCACGAAGCCGCTCCAGCGTTTCTTCGTTTCCGTTGATGAAGAACTGCATCAGGGCGCCGAAGCGGTCGTCATCTTTGTATCCCGTGCCGTACGATGCGATACGCGTACTGGATGCGTCGATTTGCTCGAAGTGGACAATGTTGTAGAGGTTATCAGCTTCCTCCTTCATGAACTCTGGCCAGGCGCCAGTGATTTCTGCCTGTAGCGTCAGCAGTGCGCGCGGTACGTAGTTTCGGATGTAGAGCGTGTTGGTGTTTGCGTCGCCGATCTGGCCGTCGATCTGATAGTTCGTTCTAATCGTCCCACCGGCCCTGAGGTCAATCTCGGCCACAGGAGTAGACCACGCGGTCCAGCCGTCAACCGTCGTGTACGCATCCCACACCACATCGACAGGAGCCTTCACCGTCAGCGATTGAATGAGAATGAGTTCCCCGGCCGCGGTTGTGTCCACCCTGCTGTATACGCCTGCTCCCGACCAATCGCTCTCTGGCGCGGAAGTGTGCGAGGGGCTCCCGCACCCGGTGAAGCAGAGAAGGGCGAGACATGAAAAGGGGACGCGCATCATGTGGCAGTACCTGAAGTGTAATCCCTGAAGTTCCGTCCGTCTTGCTGACGGATATTGTACAAATGTAACCTCGACGCAGCGCGGGCCACATTATCCGTCTGGGAAGAAGTTCTGTCGATCAAAGCCCAGATCCACGAACTGCTGTGGACGGAAACCGGAAAAGTCCTGAAAGTCCTTGATGAAGTGGGACTGATCGTAATAACCGCAGTCTGCGCTGAGCTGGGCCCAGTTGATGCGCTGCGATTGCTGGATGCTCTTCAGCGTTTCAGCGAACCGGATGATTCGCTGTAGTGACTTGGGAGTTGTCCCTACGTAACGGCGGAAGAGCGTGTTCATGTGCTTTCGTGTGTAGCCGCTGTCGCGAAGGATGTCGCGTACCGTCGCGACATTCGGCGACTCGAGGATGCGCGCGACAGCCGCCGCGACTGCTGGCGGCGTGAGTCGTGCGTCGTCACGCCTCTCGATCATCCAGTTGGCCAGCTCTTTGAGTTTTGCGGTCGGTGACTCGAGTTGTTTGAGCCGGCGCCGCACAGCCCACATAGGTTCACCAACCACGGTTGCGGCGTCCACGACCGAGTCGCGCAACTGGTCGAGTGACACGTGTAGGTATGCGTGTGCCGTGCCGATTCGAAACTGCGCTGCCACGAGCGTGGATACTGCCGGTAGACCGATCGTCAGGTAGCTGGAATGCACGCCTGAAATCCACGCCCCTCTGTACTCTTGAGAGACCTCTCGCGTGTGATTGTCGTACACATACCGCGGGTTCTCATCCAGCGCGACTACCAGCGCGACGCGACCGTCGGGCACCAGACGTTCGACCGTGTGCTCCGGTGCGTAGCCGTTGAGGTAGAAGATCGCATCGAACGTTTCCGACAGATCATTGCCGAGTTCGAACGGGACATACTCCACAGGTCTTCGGTGCTTTCCAGAGTGATTGCGGTTTGGGTAAACGTAGCAATGCCGGGCCGGAATTTCCGCAGAGCGAATGCGGTATTCCAGCCCGGCATGCCTGTATGAATGCGTACGTTCCATAGTCCCCACTAATGGTGTACGCCTTGCTGATAGCCGTGGCTAGCCTCGTTGTGGCAATCACGGCATTTGTCGGATGAGCTAGTTCGAGATTTGCCTCAGATCGAGAACCGACGCCAAGACGTCCGGCAGTTCATCTGCCCCCGCCGCTCGAATTGCAAAACATGGCGACTGGCGCGCGAAGTCCCCACTGGCGCACCGGTTCCATTGATATCGATAGAAGCGTACGAGTCCGACCAGAACTGCGGCACGCCGATCCTGACGTTCCCCGTTACCTGTAATGCCAGCGCGACCCTTGCCGCTGGCGTCGTCGCCTCGTTCGCTGTAGTTCGAATAATGCATGTCGAGTTTCGAATTGTTCTCGCTGTCAGTGCGCTATCGGAATGCCGGCCGCCGCGCTAAACGCTGCCTGGCCCTGATCTCGACGGATGCGACCCGAATGTCGACGAATCGATGAACCACTCGGCGAAGAGATCGACCAACGCGGCCCCAGTCGAGGCTAATGTCGCCGCCAAAGCATCCGAAACACCCCATGTCGGGGTTACAATATTCCTCTCCGACACCCTCGTTTAGTATTCGCAATTGATGTAGTACGGCAGCGATGCCACCTGTCGATTTCTCCCAAGTCGTCAGCATGACCGCCCACCGGCCCGAGCTGCGCGACCAACTAATTGGTGCATTTGTCCAGACCCTTTGTGAGGCGCGCCTGGGAATGCTGGACGCCAGCCGCGGCACCGACATCGAGACGGCGCGCGTGCGCGAAAT
>JANQRN010000278.1 GCA_028284545.1 Rhodothermales bacterium
CAACTCTTCATTGCGGAGCATGGTTCGTGGAACCGGACAAACAAGATTGGCTACCGCGTCATGATGGTTACCCTGGACGGTAACGTCGCAACCAGCTACGAGCCATTTGCAACCGGCTGGCTTCAAGGCGAGACGGCCTCCGGACGACCGGTGGACATCGAACAAATGCCAGACGGTTCGATGCTCGTTTCGGACGATGCCGGCGGGCGCATCTACCGAATCTGGTACGAGGGCGACGAGGGTTGATCTCCCTCGCCGCCGTACGCAACATCTGAAAAACCGCCCTATACCCTCGATCGCGGTTCGAACACCGAGACGACACACGGCCGGGTGATCAGGCGCTAGCGCGACCAGACGCGGCTCCTTATAATGGATTCAGCACCCTCGCGCAAATCTGTTCGCCAACACACGCTGTGTCCATGACCTCCTTTTCTCGCCGGTCGCGCACCTATGCGGCCGCAATCGTATTCGCCACCACGATTATCTCCACCTCGGCCGCCGGCCAGAACTTCGGTACGGCAGTCGCGGTCTCGGCCGATCAGATCATCGTTGGTGACGGAGCCAACCCCGCGTTCCCGGGCAAGATCTACGTCTATTCGCGGGCCGAGGATGGTGCCGCGTGGCGTGAAGTGCAGCGTGTCTCGGCATCAGACAGGGTTGACCGCCTCGGCACCGCTGTCGCCGCCACTGCTGACCTCGTCGTTGCCGGCGCACCCGCGGATCAACGTGTGTACGTCTTCGAGCGCGATGCCGACGGCATGTGGGCACAGGCTGGAGAGATTGTGGGTGAGCCTGACAACTTTGGTTCAGCGGTCGCAACCGACGGCCAACTAATTCTGGTTGCGGCGCGCGGCAGTGACGACAACCCGGGCTCAGTGTCGGCATACCGAAGAGGTGAGCAACGCGGGCACTGGATCTTCGATGGCACCCTTACGCGGGGTGAGCCTCAGATTGGAGATGGGTATGGTGCGTCACTCGCCATTAGCAACGGCACGGCGGTGGTCGGTGCGCCTGGTACCAACGAGGACACTGGAACCGCCTGGGTGTACTTCCGAAGCAACTCCGGATCAAACGAATCCGATTGGTCAGCCGCGATACCGCTTGCCAGTCGCTTAGCTACGTCAGGTAGTCGTTTCGGGACATCATTATCGTTCACCTCCGAAGGTGGCAGGGCTCTGGCAGTTGGCGCCCCAGGTTTCGCCAACAACACAGGCATGGTCGTGCTGTTCGAAAACCAGGAAGAGTGGCGTGTAGATAGGCAGCTCTTTCCGTTCGCATCTGTACGGGCAGAGAGATTTGGGAGCGCCGTCGCGAGCACTGGCGAAGAGATTCTGGTGGGCGCGCCCGGCTACGGAGGTCGCTTCGGTACCGGCGCCGTCTATACGTTTCAACGTGACGAAGCATCGAACGGAATTTCTGGGAGCGCGATGCTCCATACAAGCGACCTGCAGGCCCGCAGCACACTGGGGAGCTCGATCGCGGCGGGCCGAGACATCGTAGCGGTTGGATCGCCTGGGTATGACAACCGCGCGGGGGCCGTTTTTGCGTTTGCAGAATCTGTGCCGAGCGACGGGGACCCGACTGCTCGCAGCTGGGAGCAGAGCTCGCCGCTCATAAACGAGATCGAGACTTATGCGTCGATGACTGGCGACATGATCGAGTGCGACTCTGATCTGGCGGGCGACTTTCCCTGCGATGGCGTAGACATGACATCTTTTATCTCACTTAACGATTTAGGCGCGGATCGTGGCATCCGGCTGAACGATCTCTGGGGGTGGGAAGACCCCGAGACCGGGCGCGAGTATGCAATCGTCGGTTTATCCAATCAGGCATCGTTCGTCGACGTAACCGACCCCTTCAATCCGATATATCTGGGCAAGCTTCCAATGCCGGAGTCGGCCAACATGAGTGTCTGGCGCGATATGAAGGTTTACAAAGACCACGCGTACATCGTTTCTGACGGCGCCGGCGACCACGGGATGCAGGTTTTCGACCTGCGCCAGCTTCGCGACCTGGTGGATCCGCAGACCTTTGAGCCGACCGCACACTACAGGGGCATCCACAGCGCACACAACGTGGTGATCAACGAAGACACAGGATTTGCTTACGCGGTCGGTAGCAGCTCTGGCGGTGAGACCTGCGGCGGTGGCCTGCACATGATTGACATTCGCGAACCGGCAAATCCGACGTTCGCCGGCTGCTTTTCAGACGGGACCACGGGGCGCCGTGGAACCGGGTATTCGCACGACGCTCAGTGTGTCACGTATTCTGGTCCCGACGTCGACTACGCGGGCCGCGAGATCTGCATCGGCTCGAATGAGACTGCACTATCGATCGCGGATGTCACTGACAAAGAGAACCCGGTGTCAGTTGCAATCGCGAGCTACCCGCATGTACAGTACACACATCAAGGATGGCTGACCGACGACCAACGGTACTTTTACTTGAACGACGAGCTCGACGAAAATGCCGGGCTGGTAGACGGTACGCGCACACTCATATTCGACCTCGCCGATCTCGACGATCCCCTCCTGGTGGGAGAACATATCGCGGAGACAACGGAAACGGACCACAACCTCTATGTCAAGGGCGACTTGATGTACCAGTCAAATACTGGTGCGGGGCTCCGTATTCTCGACATTTCTGACCCGGAGAATCCCGTCGAGACGGCGTACTTCGACACCTCGCCAGTCGGTGGACGCGGCGGCACGTGGAGCAACTACCCGTACTTCAAGAGCGGAAAGATTGTCGTCACAGGCGGCCACTACGGATTGTTCGTACTGCGCAAGACGCCATTTTCGTTCTAGATCGCGGCGCGGCAGCGCGGCCGGTTGACTGACAAAGCAATCGGCCGCAGGGCCACACGACCAATCACCTCTTTCGTTGGGAATACTGAAATGGGAGCAAAGAAGACAAGGAAACCACTGATCCGACTCATCGAGGACGACACCGTTACCTGGGTCAACGTCAACGCGATCGTCTGCGTGGTCGACAGCTCGGCCGCAGACGACAATGAAGACGATCCCGAGGGACCCCAGGCGCTTTTCTTCATGTCTGACCGCGAGCGCCCAATGATCTCGGCTACCTACGCCCAGAATCCGTCCCTGCGTCAAATTCTCGATTCTCTTGCGCGCGACGCAACGAAAGAACTGGATGCGTGACCGGGCTGAAGGCGCGCGAAGTCTGACCTTGGTTGCTGTCGGGCCGGCTACTTCGCCGATATCACCGTATTCGATGCCGATCGCATCATGGACCGCGCGACATTCGAAGAGCCGCATCAATACGCGGTCGGCACCGAACACGTCCTGATAAATGGAGTGCCCGTTGTGCGCAACGGCGAACACACCGGTGCCACGCCGGGGCGCGTGGTCAGGAGATCAGCTGACTAGCCGGTGCGGGCGGCTTCTTCGGTCGTGGAGGTCTGCCGCTCACGCGCCTTCTTGACTTTAGAATTACCGAACGTGTACGACAGATTCACCTGCAGGCGCTGGGAGTCCCATCCGCCCGAGACGTCCATGAAGAGCCCACTGAACTCCTGTGTCGCCCGCCACGGCGCCGTATTAAATACGTCGCTAAAGGAAATCTTCAGGTCGGCTCGCCCGCTCATGAAGCGTTTTCGGAGACCGGTGTCCATGCTGTAGTTCGACTCCACCTCATACACGGCACCCCAGATGGACGGCGTGTTGTAGTAGCCGGATAGCTCAAACGTCCAGCCTGCGGGAAGCGTGAACGATGACTGGTGGTACACGCTGCCAACCGTTTGCGAAATGTCAACGTCCCGATTGCCCACGAGTGTCGCACGGTTCTGCGTGTTGTACGCAGTCACGCTCGTATAGGTGCTCCACCAGGGAGTAATGTTGAACGGATAGCTCACCGAGCCGCTAATGACCTGCTGCGACGCGAGATTGACCGTATTCAGCACCGTACGAGAAACATCTGTTGTATCAGAGATCTTGGCGAAGTAATCGTCGGTGTAACTGTACGAGATCGACGTATTCAGGACGTAGTTGTACGTGTGGGTCAACGACACACTGTGTGTGTACTGCGGCTGTACAAACGGATTCCCTTTCGCGAAAGTAAGTTCGTCTAGCTTGTACTCGAAGGGGTTAAGGTCACCGTAGTTGGGCCGGTCAATTCGACGACTGTAGTTCAGTCGCAGCTGGTTTTTCTGATCAGCCCTGAATGTCAGTCCACCAGAGGGAAACAGGTCGAGGTACTCACGCGTGACGTTGTCGTTTTCGGATTCCTTCTCCGCCGTGAGATCACCGTTCGAATTGGTGTACTCGGCCCTGACACCGACGCTATAGTCGAATCGGCCGGCGCTTCCACCATAATTGGCGTAGGCGGCACCGATCGTCTCCCTGAAGAAGAAGTCGTTGCTGCGGTCTATGTCCCGGACGGGATTGCCGTCGACCAGCTGATAGAACCCGTACCGGTTGTCCGTTTCAACATTCGAGACCTTTGCTCCGA
>JANQRN010000293.1 GCA_028284545.1 Rhodothermales bacterium
GGGCGCCGAAAAATGGCGGCGACAGAACCTCAAATATACGGAGCTGGATTCGAAAAGTCAGTGGGCCTCTTACCCGGCGAGACAATCGCTGGATCGAAACCCCGCCGCCGCCGTATTATGCGGCCCCGCGGGAGTAGCTCAGCGGTAGAGCATCAGCTTCCCAAGCTGAGGGTCGCGGGTTCGAACCCCGTTTCCCGCTCTGTGTAAATTTGCGCTGCCCGCGCAGGGGGGCACGCAGGGTGACAAACTGAGTTGCGCTGCCCGCGTAGGGGGCACGTGGTGTAAATTGGCGCTGCCTGCGCAGAGGGGCACGCAGGGTAGCAGTTAGAGGTAAGCCGAAATGCACTCCCGTAAACCCATGACCCTTCAACCCTCAACACTAAACCTTTACCCTTAACCCTCAACCCTCCTAGGGCGGTTAGCTCAGCTGGTTAGAGCGTCTGGTTTACACCCAGAAGGTCGGGGGTTCGACTCCCTCACCGCCCACATGCCCTCATAACCGGGACGCGCCATGGTCATGAACGACGACTCTTCGTGGCGACGGGCTTTCGAGGTTTTCGACCAGGTCGTCTCATGCCCACCGGACGAACGCGCCGCCGCCATTCGCGAGGCATGCGGCGATGACGCAGAGCTGCGCGCCAACGTCGAGTCGCTGGTCGGTGCGGCGGACGATGATTCGGAGTTTCTCGAAGACGCCGCCCGCGAAAACCTCGCGCAACTCCTGAACGACGATCTGTCGGGACGCGAAGTCGGCGGCTACCGGATCCTCCGCCGAATAGGTGTCGGCGGAATGGGGGCCGTCTACCTCGCGGAACGAACTGGCGTTGGCGGTACCGTCGCGCTCAAGCTGGTCCGCGGCGAACTCGCGGATCCTTCCCGGCGAGCCCGCTTCCTGCAAGAACAGCGCGCACTTGCACGTCTCGCGCACCCGAACATTGCGCGCCTACTTGATGCGGGTGTCTCAGAGGAGGGGACCGCCTACATCGCCATGGAATACGTCGAGGGCCGGGACATCGTCTCCCACTGCGATGCGGAGCGGTCTGATCTCAAGAGCCGGCTGATGTTCGTCGAGCAGATGGGGCGCGCCGTTCAGCATGCACACGAGAACTTCGTCGTACATCGTGACCTCAAGCCTTCCAACGTGCTTGTTGATCGGGAAGGCGTTGTGAAGCTGCTCGATTTCGGCATCGCGAAACTGGTCGACGAGACTGACGCCGGCGATCGAGCGTTGACGAGGACGGGCTACCATCTTGCAACGCCGGCATATGCCGCGCCGGAGCAACTCGTGGGCGGTACGATCTCGGCAGCCTCAGACGTGTTTTCACTCGGCGTGCTGACATACGAACTGCTGACCGGACGTAGACCCGATACCGGCGCGCCGGTCCGCGTCTCGCCGCTCGGCAAATCCGGCGCAGACCAATCCGCCGGCGACCAATCCGTCGGCGACCAATCCGGCGCTGGCAAATCAATCACTGCCAAACCCGATACCCGGAAACCGGTCAGGAAGCCGAGCACCGTAGTCACGATCGACGACGAGTCGCCGCCGACCGGTGAACAGATCGCCCAGGCCCGCGGCATGTCGCCCGATAGGCTCGCACGTGCGCTCAAGGGCGATCTCGATACGATATGCCTGAAGGCGCTTCAGCCTGAGATGGCGCGGCGATACAGTTCTGCTGAATCGTTTGTCGATGACATCCGCCGATTCCTGGAAGGACGACCTGTGGCTGCGCGCCCCGACTCCGTCGGGTATCGCGTCAAGAAGTTCGTTCGCCGCAACCGGATCCCGGTGGTCGCCTCACTCGCTGGGCTGGTAGTGCTGGCCGCGTTTCTCGCGACGAGCATTCGGCACAACAGGGAGCTCGAACGCGAGCGCGACAGGGCCAGGGCCGAGGCTCTCGTGGCAGAGCAGACCTCGGCGTTCATGTTCAGCCTTTTCGATACCGCCGATCCGCGCAACGCCGTAGATCCAGACAAGCCGTTGCGCGAAGTGCTTGCGAACGCCGAGCATTCGATCGACGGGACGCTCGCAGACGACGCGGATCTTTCGACCCGTCTGTACGCGCTTCTGGCTAGACTCAATCACAACATGGGTGAGCGCGACCGCGCGCTTGCTCTGCTCGATACCGCCAGAACCCGGTACATCAACGGTACGGGTGTCACGCCGGCTGCCGCCATTGAGTATCACACGATTGCCGCACAAAATCTTGTCGACCGCAATGTCTTCGACAGCGCGCGTGTGCACTATGCGAAAATGCTGAGCCTGGCAGAAGAGTCTGACAGTGAATTGCTCGTCGCGCGCACGCTTTCCGCGCTTGCGGCTCTTGAGTCGCACGAAGGGAGTTACGAGCGGGCCGACAGTCTCTACGCTGTCGCGATTGATGTCTATGACAGGAGCCGGGGAGCCAGCCATTGGTCGAACGCGGCCGTCAAATTGAAGCACGCAGGTGTCCTTTGGAGGCTCGATCGCTTGAGCGAAGCTGACTCGCTGGCAGCCGACGCTGTTGACGCGCTCCGGCGTCGATTTGGCGACTACCATGCGCGCCTCTTTTCCGGCGTCGGCACGCGCGCGCAGATTGCCATGAAGGCATCCGACATCGCCCTCGCCGACTCGATGCTAAGGTGGAGGTTGCGGATCTGGGAGTTGATGCCATCGGCTGATCCGGTTGATCGCGCAAGTGTCCTGAGCGAGTATGGCAGCTTTCTAAACGAGAATCGCCAATTCGCGGCCGCTCGAGATACGCTGCGCTCGGCGCTCGAGGTGTCGATAGCCGTCAGGGGCGAAGCCCACAGACGCAACAGTGCCATTCTGAATAACCTCGCCATTTCGCATGGCGAGCTTGGTGAACTCGATGCCGCAGTTGATGCGCTCGAGCGTGCGCTACGCATCAACCGCCGGCTGCTGGCGGCTGATCACCCATCCATCACAATCAATCTCTACAACCAGGCCACGCTGCTCTCGCGCGCCGGCCGACACATGGAGGCCGCGCGGCAGTTTCGGGATGTTGTGTCGCGAGACTCATCACGCTTCGGAGACGACCACACCGAGGTTGCTATCGATCGCGTCAAACTGGCTGGCGAACTCATCAGCCTCGGTCGCCTTACGTCTGCCCGGCGCGTGCTGGCGCGTGCTCGCCGCGTCCTGGCCGAGCAGTTCGAGCCGCCTCATCGCCGGATAGCGGAGGGCGACGAGACGCTGGGTCGTCTGCTCATTGCGGAGGGGAACTGCGGCGACGCTGCGCCCGTGCTCAGTAGTGCAGGTGAGGCCTTCACCTCGCTGTTCGGCGCCGACTCAGACGCCACCCTCCGGGTCGAGAAACTCCGCGAACAGTGTGAGTGAGGACTCCCCGCGCACCGAATCGCGGTGGCCCGTATTCCTGTTTCTTCCGCATGGCTGTCTTGGGGCTATACGACACAAGACGACATTCAGGCCATGCGCCACTTTCGCAGAACCCGCGCCGCCACCCCATCCAGCTTGAGGGTGGCAACCGTGCTGACAATGTTAGCCATGCTAGCAATGCTGGGAACGCCGGCCACAGCGCAGCGCGGACCCGCGCAGGTCGCGTATGCCTGGGCGAACGAGGCGTCTACCGCCAGCTACACGCCAAACGCCTCCTACGCCTACAACCCGGCGGGCGGTGGCATCACGATTACGCGCAACACGACCGGTAGTTATAGTGTGGTGTTCAGCGGACTCGGAGCGCGTACCGATGCGATGCTCGGTGGCCTCGGCAACGTGCAGGTGTCCGCCTACGGCACAAACAGCGCAATCTGCAAACCCGCCACGTGGAGCGCATCCGGCGACTATACCGTGTCAGTCCTCTGCTACAACCAGAACGGTTTGCTCAGCGACAACAGGTTTACCATCATGGTCACGCTACCCGGTTCAAATCCGATTGACATGGGGTTTGCCTTCGCAAACCAGCTAACGACCCCGAACTATACCGCTGACAAGTCGCGCGCATACAACTCCGAAGCGCGTGACGTCACAATAACACGTTCGTCGACCGGAAACTATCAGGTTCGATTTGTGGGCATGGGCAATGCGCTTGACGCGTCAGGCGCGGGCGAAGGCGGACATGTACAGGTCACGGGTGTTGGCACCAACAATGGAAACTGCACCGTACCAGGGTGGACGTCGTCGTCCGGCGATCTCGTCGTTTCAGTCTACTGTTTCACCTCGATAGGGACTATGGATATGCAGTTCTCCATACTCGTTCTGGGCAAGAACTCCGACGTCGGCGGACTTGGGTTTGCATGGGCAAACAGTGCTACCACGTCCTCCTACTCGCCAAACGCGACGTATTCACACAATGCGGCCGGTGCCGCAGCGACGGCGACGCGCACCAGCACCGGGCAGTATGCTGTTCAATGGTCTAGTCTGAGCACATTCTCGGATGGGTCTCCCGGCGGCTTCGGCCACGTACATGTCGTTCCGTACAGCAGCGGCAGCCAGGCGTTCTGTACCGTCGGCGGGTGGAGCTACATAACCGGGACTGCAAATGTGAGCTGCTTCGAGGGCTACGGCGGTTCACACGTGCCGCTCGACACACGGTTCAACGTCTTCATGCTGTTTCGGCAGACCACGTCAACCGACACGGGTGGGATTGACTTCGACGCATTCGCAGACGAACAGGTGATCACTGGCGTCACCGGTGAACCCGTCACCTTTCCAGACGGACTCGAGATTGGCGCTTGCTCAAGTAGCAATTTCACCTGCGCCCGCGCATGGTCGGGTAACAAGATTGCCTATGGCCAGATCGGATTCGAGTTCGATCGCGAACCGATCGTTGTAGAGTTCACGATGCCCCAGAGCTCGGTCACCGCGAACGTGAATGCCAGCTCGATGGATGGCAACGCGCGAAGCGCGACGCTTACCGCCAAGCGCGCGGACGGATCGATCATAGGCACCGACGTCCGCGCGTTTGACGCGGCGCCTTCATGGGGGACACGCCTCGAATTCACGCAGCCCCCGGGTCTTCCCGAGATCACGCGTGTCGAGATCACGTCGGCCAGCGTTGTCGAGTGGATATACATCGACGACCTTTGGTACGACGACGCGGTCACCCTGCCGGTCGAGCTGAGTCAGTTCACCGCTGTTGCCGATGAGAGCGGCGCGGTGTTCGAGTGGGCCACGAAATCCGAAAGTGACCTCGCCGGATTCTACGTTGAACGCGCCGGCGCATCGAGCTGGACTGCCATTTCAGACTTCATCCCAGCGCGAGCCCCCTCGGGGACAACGTACACCTGGAGCGTCCGCGACCTGCTGCCTGGGAGCGCGCTATTCCGGCTTTCCGCTGTCGACGTGGATGGCAGTACAATGTATAGTGACGTTCTTGAACTGACCCTGGAGGTGCAGGCGGAACTGGTTGCCGCAACGGCGTACCCAAACCCGGTTGTTGACCGTGCAACCGTGCACATCACGACGCGTGTGACCCAGGAGTTGCGCGTCGGTTTGTTTGACGTACTTGGCCGGCGGGTGGCATTTCTCGGGAAGTTCCATCTCGAAGCGGGTACGGGCACGTACGTGAAGCTGGACGCAACGCAACTGCCCGCCGGAACGTACCTGGTCCGTGTGATCGGTGACAGGGCGGGCATAGCAAGCAGCGCGGTTGTGATCCGCTAGCGCGCTTCCTCCGAACCGTACAACTCGCGAAAGAGCCAGGACTTCGCGGCGCGCCAGTCGCGCTTCACGGTTCGCTCAGACACGCCAAGCGCTTCAGAGGTTTCTTCTATGGAAAGTCCGGCGAAGAAGCGACACTCAACGACGCGGGCTTTGCGCGCGTCAACTTCTTCTAGCCGCAGAAGCGCCTCGTCGAGCGCTACAAGTTCTTCCGACGCCTGTGGCGCAGGTACAGTCTGCCCGCGAAGGTTCAGCATCTCTAGCGACTCCGGTGGGACACCGGCCCCACGCTTGAGCGCGAGTCGCTTACGGGCACTATCGACGAGTACCTGTCGCATGGCCCGTGCCGCCGCACCGAAGAAGTGGCCACGGCATTCGAAGCCGAGCTTCTCGTGGTCGACCAGCTTCAGGAACGCTTCGTGAACCAGGGCGGTTGTCCCCAGAGTTGCCCGGGACTCTCGTCGAAGCTGAGCACTCGCCATCTGCCGCAGCTCCTCGTAGACGATCGGCATGAGCGCTTCGAGCGCAGCCGTGTCGCCGTCGCCGAGTCGCGATAACAGGATGGTGACATCTTTGTTTGCCATCGTGTCGCCCGAATCGAATCTCAGGCATAATGATACGCGATGCCACGCCGGAATGTCACCTTGCCGCTACGGTCCTGCTGCGATTCTGCCCGCGGTCCTGCCGATTCGGCACCATGCGAAATTCGTGTGCCCGAGGTAGTACGAATCGCCCTTTCGTGGTACGATTCGTACTACCGCAGACGCACGAATACTGTGTACTGCAGGTGAGCCCGGGTGGGCCCAGGTGAGCCTGGCTGCCGCCCCCGCGCTCAGTGAGCGTTGAAGCGTGGAAACCTCTGGCGCCCGCCGGCAGATTAGGAGATCGACACGGGGAACGTGAAGTTCACGTCGTTCTCTACGATTCCGGGCACCTCCGATGCAGATGCGGTGTCATTCCGCTTGTCCTCCGGCAAGTCTGCATCATCTTCGTAGTGACGCAACTTCAAGCGGAACTGCCCGCTTTCGCCAGCACCGCCGGTCACCGCGATGTCGAACGTGAGACCGAGCTGATCACCGTTCGGATCGGTGTCGAGATTGGTGATCGCGATGTTGTCACTCACCGCGCCCTCAGCCGTGTAGAAGAACTGGTGCGCGTGCGGCTCCTCGTCACGGATCTCTTCGGTGATGCTCTCAGCCGGCGTCTCCAACGTATTCAGCAGGTCGACCGAAACGTCGTAAGTCGTTCCCGCGGTCAACATGATGGTCTCTACGCTCTGCAGCACACCGGCCTCATCGAATACCGCATCCACATCCATCGCCGCCCCGCCGCCCTGCGGCGTGAGCGTCAACGTCACGAGCGTGATCACCTCTTCCTCGCCGGCACCGTCGCCGTCTGGTTCGTTGCTGTCACAAGCAGACAGGGTTACACCAAGGATCGCAGCGAAGGTCACTGCGCGAATGAGTCTCAGATTCTTTTTGGTCATTGTTTTTCTTTGTGGTTCGTTCAGTCTTCGTCTCTTCGTGTACCGAAGGGTACCTGAATGCGCACGACGATGTTGCGGCCAGTATCGTGCGCGAAGTAGCGATAGCGACTCAGGTAATCGCGGTAGTCCGTGTCAAGAAGGTTCTCGACGGATACACCATACCGCACAGATTGACTTCCCAGTACGAGCTCTCCCTGCACGCCAAACCGAAACATCGAGTAACCGTCGGGAGGTGCCACGTAGTCGAGGGGCACCGACACGCCATCTTCGTTGACGCGCGTCGGATACCGATCCTGCCGGCGTACAAAGCGAACGCCGGCGTCGAATTCGGTACCGCGAAGCGCTCCCACGTCCGGTAGGGTGTAGGCCAGCGAAGCGCCGACCCGATCAGCGGGCATCTGCAACAGTGGCTCATCCCGCGTCACGTCGTCGCCGCGGATAACCGAAAACACGACGTCGGTTGCCAGTCCGCGATATATCTCAACGCTTGCGGATCCGTCGAAGCCCGCCAATACAGCATCGGTCTGATCGTACTGGAATCCAGGGAATACGCCGCGCACCGTCACGATCGGGCCGCCCGTTGGCACGAGATGGATGTAGTTGTGAATCCGGGTCGCGAACAGGCTGCCGTCAAACTGGAGGCGCTCAGACCGCTGCCTGATCGTGAAGTCGACACCAAGGCTACGCTCTGGC
The DNA here is from genome assembly GCA_028284545.1 of Rhodothermales bacterium. Classification (GTDB taxonomy): domain Bacteria; phylum Bacteroidota; class Rhodothermia; order Rhodothermales; family JABDKH01; genus JANQRN01. The sequence continues at coordinate 7,800 of JANQRN010000293.1, forward strand.
TCGATGTCGCGGTTGCCGAGCTCGAACTGTGCCGTTCCGTGGTGTACTCCGTAGCTGTACAACTCGTTGACGCCCGGCGGTCGCCACGCTGCTGAAACGTTAACCGCCAGGGATCGGGTGTCAGCAAGTTGCACAATCCCACCAATTGCGCCCGAAAGGCCCCACCACCGCTGTTCAATCCTCTCAAACGCGCCGCTGTTGCCCCGCTCCCGCGGGAACGCGCGCATCCGCCGCACGTCCAGCCTCGCCCCTGCGTCCAGCGTAAAGGCGCCGCTCAACCATTTGGTGCGCGCAAACGCCCCACCGGTGTAGGCGCGGAAGTTCGGGATCAGGTAGCCGATGTTGGAGCTGTTTCCCTGGTTCATCCCGCTCAGCCCAACGTGCGAGAAGGCGTTGCCACCGAGGAAGGCTCGCGGAGCCGTCTGCAACTTCACATCCAGGGTGTGGGTCGACAACGTGAGGTCGAACGCCGCCCGAGCTAACGGATCGCGCCCGCCCAGGCGGTCAGCATCGAACTCCTGTCGACGGTTGCGTTGGTAGCCGTACTGTACTTCCGCCCGGGCGCCGTCACCCAGATTGTACCGTAGGCGCGCCGCGCTCAAGTCGTGGACGATGTCCTGTTTGGGCGCGTCGATCTCGTACGAGAATTCGTAGTTGACCGGTGGCCTGCCCAAAGCGAGAACCGTGTCCAATCCCGCGAACGTGTTGAAGTGCGACCCACGGTAGATACCAAGCTCGGTCGCAAATCGGCTGACGTGGCCCTCGAGCTCCAGCGGTCCCCGGCTGTAACCCAACGCGAACTTGGCCGCACGTTCGAAGAACCCGGTGTTACCCAACACATAGTCAGGCGTGTGCGCTGCGCCCGCGCGACGGGCACTCACCTGTAGACGGGCGCCGAGACCGGGAACTGCTCGCGATCCCCCTTCAACCTGGATCGACCCTGCCCCCTGTCGGTTGTCGGAAAAGGTGTTAAGCATCACGCGTCCGCCGACTCCCGGTTCCTGCGGAAGCGGGTGGTCCTCAACGCGCACAACGCCCCCAATCGCACCGGCGCCGTACTCGAGTCCGGCCGCACCCTTTACAACCTCGATGCGCGCCGGGGCAAATGGGTCTATCTCGGGTGCGTGCTCCGCACCCCACTGCTGCCCCTCCTGCTGGACCCCATCGTTGACTACGATGACCCTGTCGGAATGCAGGCCGCGGATTACCGGCTTTTGAATGCTGGGACCTGTGGACAACGTCGTCACGCCGGGCAGGCGGTCGAGCGTTTGCCCAAGCGTCTGGCCTCGAACGACTGCGAGGTCTGCGGCTTCGAGCCTGATCACGGACTGCGGCGAAAGCAATAGTGCCCGGTCGGCTTCATCTTCCTCAACGGTGACCTCGAACAGGGTCTCAACAGTCGCGACGAGGACGAAGTCCTCGGCGGCATCACCCTGCCTGAGATCGACGAGCCGGGAGACCGATCCATACCCGACAAAGCTGACATAAACCGTCACTGTGTCTGCCGGCAAGCCCGCAAGAACGTACAGTCCGTTGTTGTTGGCGATTGCGCCCTGCTCAAGTCGCGGCACGCGCACGTGCGCTCCCGCCAACGCAGAGGCTTGCTCATTCGCTACCGAACCGCGCAGTGTATGCGGGCCGGACTGGGCGCTTGCTGGTGAAACGTACGCCGGTCCGCCAAGGACCAGCCCCGCCATAAACAGCGCGGCCAAACGAACGTTTTTCTTCTTCATTGGGGAATGCGGTACCGAGCAACGAGGCGTTGACGCATCGTTGGTCTAGCGGATGACTCGAAAGCCGGGTCTCTCCTCGACGTGCGCGCTCAAAGGTGGTGGCGCCGTCGCGATCGTGGATGTTGTCGCCGGCCAACACCAGTGACAAAGCATCATGCGTTAGACGCTACGAGAGAAGGGTGGACCGCGTCCGTAATTCTGTAGGGAGGTCGCCTCGACCGGAATGCGGTATGGGGCGCGGATCATCGCGACGAAAGGGCCCGCCTGCAGCGAATAGCCTGCGTCAGTGGATGCGTAAGTCAGACTGGTAAGACAGAGCAAACACGTCGCATGTGCATCCTCATGCTCGTGCGGCTTCTCGGCCGCGGGAGAGCCATCGTGCGACTGCACTCCGCGGACCAGTTGCTCGACCATACGGTGCGCCTCGTAAGCAACACCTTCCTCGAACTCATGGAGTACGGGTGCAAGAACGCCGCCACCCACGAAGGCCACGAGGTGGACGATTGCAACAATTTCTTGACGCCTTTTCAAGGGGTCAGGGCAGGCTCTTTGGAGTGGTGTCGCGCAAGACCGATATCCTAGCGATACCGTGTTCCGTGTCATGGGTTCCTTCGTGATCCAGGAGGAATCAGGGCTGGGCAGCGGAGGGGGACGTTCGGGAACCGTGGGCCGTCCTGGAAAGGCGAAGAGTCTGGGGCCTTGTGTACCATTCGCTATTTTGCCACACGAAAGGCGGTGCAACGGTGAACCGATCCGCCCTCGCAGCCGTTGATCTAGCCTCATTTTTTCAACCCAAGTTCATCTGGTCCCCCACCCGTGAAGCCCGCCATCGTCGCAGTTGACGACGACCCCGAAGTTCTCCGCGCTGTCGCCCGCGACTTGCGCAACCGGTATGCATCGGACTACCGGATCGTCCGCGCCAACTCCGGCGCTGACGCCATCGAAGCCGTTCGCGAGCTTGTTCGTCGCGAAGAACCCGTCGCGCTGCTGCTCTCCGACCAGCGGATGCCGCAAATAGACGGCGTTCGGTTCCTTGCTGAAGCCGGCGACCTTGCACCCGGGGCTCGACGCGCGCTGCTCACCGCGTACGCCGACACCGACGCGGCGATTGCGGCCATCAACGATTCGCGCGTCGACTACTACCTCCTGAAGCCGTGGGACCCGCCCGAACAGAAACTCTACCCCATCCTCGACGACCTTCTCGCCACCTGGCGTGCAGGGTTCAGGCCGGGCTACGGCGGACTCAAAGTGGTCGGCGACCGATGGAGCGCCGACAGCCACAAACTCCGCGACTTCCTCGCACGAAACGGCGTGCCCTATGAATTCGTGGATGTGGAAGCGAATCCAGAAGTAGCTGAGCCGGACCTTCCGGTGGTCGTTCTCCCCGGCGGTGACCGCATCGTCCAGCCGTCACCGGCCGACCTTGCGAAGCACGTGGGCATGCGTACTGAGGCGGGAAGCGACTTCTACAGCCTCGCGATCGTGGGCGGTGGGCCGGCCGGATTGGCTTCTGCGGTCTACGGTGCCTCTGAGGGTCTGAGCACCGTTCTCGTTGAGCGCGAAGCCACCGGCGGTCAGGCGGGGACGTCTTCGCGAATCGAGAACTATCTAGGCTTCCCGGCCGGTTTGTCCGGTGCCGATCTGGCCCGACGGGCCACCGCGCAGGCGCAACGGTTTGGAGTGGAGATACTCGCGCCGCGCGAAGTGCAATCGCTAGAGATAGATGGGCCGTATAAGCGTCTCGTGTTTGACGACGGCAGCGTTGTTTCGTCACACGCGCTCATGTTGTCGATGGGCGTCGACTGGCGGAGACTTCCGGCAGAAGGAGCAGACCAGTTGACGGGTCGAGGCGTCTACTACGGAGCCGCCATGACCGAGGCGCTGTCTTGTAGGAATGAGCAGGTCGTTACCGTCGGCGCCGGCAACTCGGCCGGGCAGGCGGCACTTCACTTTGCTCAATACGCCGAGCAGGTGACGATGCTGGTTCGCGGGAACAGCCTTGCGACAAGTATGAGCAGCTACCTCGTCGACCGGATCGAGGCGCATCCGAACATCGTTGTTCGCACGAACTGGGAGGTAACCGCCTGCAGTGGTGACGAAAGGCTTGAGCACGTTTCAATACGGAGCCGTGGCCGCGCATCTGGGGATGGCACCGACAACGAGACGACCGAGACAATCGACGCGCACTACCTGTTTGTCTTCATCGGTGCGGCGCCGCGAACTGAGTGGCTGGGGGACCTCGTCGCGCGAGACGAAAGAGGTTTTGTGTTGACCGGCCCAGACATCCCCGCGGAGGCGCTGGCCGACTGGCCGCTCGAGCGAGACCCGTTCCTGCTGGAGACCAACGTCCCAGGCATCTTCGCCGCAGGCGATGTACGTCATGAATCCGTCAAACGTGTCGCCAGTGCGGTCGGAGAGGGGTCGGTAGCCATAGCCTTTGTCCATCGCCACCTTGCGTCGCTATAACCCCCCTCCGTTTGTGACTACAGCCGAACTCAGACAAGCCGTCATCTTCGAAGATCAGCCGGAGGAGGAGCTTGAATGGCTCATCTCTGTTGCCGAGGAGAGAAAATTCGAGGATGGGGAGCCCCTGGCAGAGCGGAACGCCCCTGCTGAGCACATGACGATCGTGCTCGAGGGCGCATTCCAGGTATTCATGTTCAACCGCGGCCAACGAATGCTCTTTGGGCGCGGAAAGGTCGGAGACGTTACCGGGCTCCTGCCGTTTTCCCGCATGCAAAAGTTTGGCGGCGAAGCACTCTCGATAGGTACCTCGCGGTTCGCCGCGGTCCACAAGGACTATTTCATGGAGATGATCTCCAGGATGCCCGAGGTTGGCCAGCGACTCGTCGCACGGATGACCGATCGCGTTCGCGAGTCCAGCCGCAATGAACAGCAGCAGGAGAAGATGATGTCGCTCGGCAAGCTGAGCGCCGGGCTCGCCCACGAACTCAACAACCCGGCTGCCGCCATACGCCGTGCCGCCGCCGAGCTGCGTGAACAACTCGACGCGATGCCGGCCCTCGTAACGCGGCTCGTGGGTCAAGGAATCGCCCCTGACCAGATCGACCGCGCACGTGCGGCGCTCGCGGGTTGCAAGGCGCCAACACCCGGCACAGTCTCTGCGCTCGACAGATCAGATCGTGAAGATGAACTCGGCGACTGGCTGAGCGACCACAATGTTGAGAGGCCGTTCGTTGTGGCGGAGGTACTGGCCGAAGAAGGTGTGACGCCACAAGCGCTGGATCGGCTGGCAGCTGACATACCAGAGGCGGCGCTAACCGATGTCATCCTGTGGATCGAGCGTGGGCTCGCGGCGGAGCGGCTCCTTACTGATGTCGAGCGTTCGTCAGTTCGAATATCCGACCTCGTGGCGTCTATCAAGAAATATTCTCACATGGATCAGTCCGCTGAACGGCAGGCCGTAGACGTTCATGACGGATTGGATTCTACGCTCACGATGCTGGGCCACGAAATCCGGAAAAAGTCTGTGCGCATCGTGCAGGAATATGCCAACGACCTGCCGGACGTAGCGGCTTATCCCGGTGAGCTGAACCAGGTGTGGACCAACCTGCTCGACAACGCCTTCGACGCGGTCGAAGAAGGTGGCGAGGTCAAGATCAGCACACGTCAGGAGGGGCCCATCGTCTGCGTGACCGTTACCGATAACGGATCTGGCATCCCGGAAGACATTCGCGAGAAGATCTTCGATCCTTTCTTCACGACGAAAGAGCCTGGCGCCGGGACCGGTCTCGGACTCGAAATCGTGCATCGCATTATCCGTCAACACGACGGTCGCGTCAACGTCACGAGCGAACCGGGTCGTACATCATTCGAGGTTTGTCTTCCGGTTGCTGAAGCGTGACTAATCAAAAATTACTTCCTTCGCCCACGGCTTCTTCCTGGTGGGTACTGCTCCTGTTGACGGCCCTCGTGACGGGCTGCTCCTCGTCACGGTCAACGGATACGTCGAGTGCCCGTGGTCAGAGCGGTGTGCTACTCGCCGACGCCTTCCCCGAGCCATCACTGGACACCATCGCTTTCGGCTCCTGTCTCCGTGAGGACAGAGAGCAACCGATCTGGGACGCCGTGCTGGCGCAGGAGCCGGACCTTTTCGTCTTTCTTGGCGACAACGTCTACGCAGACACCGAAGACATGTCGGTCATGCGGGCCAAGTACCAACGTCAGTCGGAGCAGCCGGGTATACGCAGGCTTTTTGCGTCGACTCCGGTGATGGCCACGTGGGACGATCACGACTATGGAAAAAACGACGCCGGTTCCGAGTACCCGATGAAGGCAGCGGCGCAACGCGAGTTCCTGAGCTTCTTTGCAGTGCAGCCGCAGTCGGCGAGATGGAAGCGTCGGGGAGTGTATCACAGCCAGACGTTTGGGCCGCCGGGTAAGCGAGTTCAGGTAATCGTGCTGGACACCCGCTACTTCCGAGGCGAGCTGCACAAATGGCCTGCCGGCGATCGGCCGACGCTTGGTCCCTACCGGCCGTCTGATATTGAGTCCGCTACCGTACTCGGGCAGGCGCAGTGGAGTTGGCTTGAGGCGCAGCTCCGCGAGCCGGCGGATCTCCGCCTGATTGGCACCAGCATCCAGGCCATCCCCGGTGAACACGGCTACGAGTCGTGGAGCAACTTCCCGATCGAACGCACTCGCCTCTTTGAACTTGTCAGAGAAACCGGCGCGGACGGTGTTGTGCTTCTGAGCGGCGACCGGCACCTCGCCGAAATCTCAGTGCTGCCGGAGGACGACGCAGACGGTGTCGGATATCCGCTCTTCGAGATCACCGCCAGCAGTCTCAATCGACCAAGTCGGTCAACCGTGCTCGAACCGAACCGGTACCGCGTACACGAAGCCAACTACAAGCCCGAGAACTTCGGAATGGTCTCCATCAGCTGGACCGAAGACCCCGTCGTGCAGATGCAAGTACGGGGAATGGATGGGGCCGTGGTGCTGGAGAGTGTGGTGCGGCTGTCTGAGCTGCAGAGGTGACAGGCTGAGGGTTGAGGCTTGAGAGTTAAGGGTTGAGGGCTGAAGGCTGAAGGTTGAGGGTTGAGCTTGGGGGATGAGAGGTTGGGGGTGGAGGGTGTGAGGTGAAGCGAGGTGAGGGCGATAGGTAGAGGCCGCCGAGGAAGGAGTTTGGAAGGCGCTGGTCGGTATGGCAGAGTCGTGCTTAGCCGTTGTGCAGCGTCGCCGTCGCGCGGTGGTAATCGAAGTGGTGCGTGGCGTGGGCGCCGGCGGCGTTCGTGTAGCCCAAGGTGACTGCCACCGGCTTGTCGATACGCGATGTAATCCCGGTGAACGTGATGTGTACTGGGTCGCGCGGTCCGAAATCGGGAGGATCGATGTGGACTTCACAAACAGGCGACTGGGCCGACGCACCGACACACTTTCCCCCGTCGTTCTCAACAAGGATAACGGCGTAGTTGTCGGGCGTATCCGGATCATCGGCGCCTTCCAATGTCTTCGTGAGGCGAAAAGAAACGGGCACCATTGCCCTGCGTGATTCGGTTCTCAAGCGAAACTCGTCTGCCTCAAGGTCGATCGCTCGCCGACGATGCAATGCCTGAGTCAGCTCGTCCTTCGTTCGGGTAGTTTTCTCGCGAGACCCGCCGACGACAGCCCTGAAGACCTGCAAGCGATAGATCGCGTAAACCAGCGCGGCGCCCCCCGCGATCAAACCCCCAACTATTTGGCTGCCCTCGCCCATGGCCTTAATCACCGAGTCATCGAATTCCACTGGACTTCCAATCCAACGCAAGGCACCTTCCCTCAACCCTCAACCCTCAACCCTCAACCCTCTCATCTGTACGCCGGGAAGAACGACGACTCGATTGGCGCCCCGGTTGCTTCGCAAAGGCGCGCGTAGACGTCCGCGTCGCCAATCCACTTAACAACCTTGAAATCGGGTCGCCATTTCGAGAATCCTGATTTGAAGCGATACAGGGAGTCGCCCGATGCACCCACGCCACCGCCGAGATGCAGCGTGTGATAGCCTTCGACTTTTAGTTGCCGACGGATGCTGTCGAGCAACCAACGTGAGAGACCGGATGCGGCCTCATCATCCGTTGTCGCCGCGAGGTGGTAGTGCGCTCGCGTACGGTTCACCAGGACGACGGCCATCACGTCACTCATCTCCTCCGGCGTCTCGGCCCGACGTGCCGAGAACAAGCGGCAACGTCTCTTCAGGTGGCGGTCAAGTCCGCGGAAGTAGGCCTCGTCGAACAGGTACTTATCGGACGCACCTTTCCGTTTCATGGTATCCGCATAGGCCCCGGCAAATGTCGGGAGGTCGAATCGGTCGAGTTCCTGCATCGTGGCACCGCGCTCGGTCCACGAATGGATTTCGGAGCGATGGGTCTGACGAGTCTGTCGCTTGTAGTCGTCTTCGTCCTGGGTGAGGTCGATTGCGATCGTCAACCCCGCGTTCTCAACGCGAAAGGGATGCCCGAACCAACCGGAGGTATCGATCAGCGGGTGTTGGCGCACAAACGCGCTTACAATGTGATGCCGATGGAACAGCTTGTCCAGTTCCTCACTGAATTGCTCTGCGTCTACACCTTCTCCAGTCTTGACGATGAGGCCAGGGTACCCGTACGGCGAGATCGCGTCGAGCAGTTTCTCGTCAAACCCATCGTTGTCGAAGATCTCCGGTATGGTCGAGATCTGTCGGATACGAAGGGGCAACGCCGCCGCAAATCCAGAAGCGACGTCCTCGACTACGGCCAGCGTGGGTAGCCCGCTATCCATCGGCGTCGGCGCCTGCTGGTACTCGGCGAGGTGATAGACGTCATGCGTGTCACAGCGCCGAACAAACTCGTTCCACTCGCCCGGCTGCTCAATTGTGATGAATCGCGAGATCATTTACTCCAAACCTTGCGGCGGGTTATCGGTGACGCTTCCTGTGATGCGGTCCCAGTCTACGTGGTCTTTGTCAAGCAAGACCGCAGGCGTGTTGTCCGAATCCGGAAAACCCGCCGTCTTCTGCGCGGCAGCGCAATTGAACATTACCACTACCTCGTTTCGACCTATCCAGCGCTCTTTGCGAAGGTACTCAACCGCTCCAAGACAGGTTGCCCCCTCTGGTCCCATGCTGATACCCTCGTGTCGCGCAACGTCGGTCATCCACTCGCGAATGCGACCCTCTTCCACCGCAACAGCAACACCGTCACTCTGTCGCAACGCGTTTAGCGTCAGTACATCGCCTATCGAAGATGGAACGCGGAGACCTCGCGCAATGGTCTTTGGGTTCGGAAATGGCTCTGCGTACGGCTTGCCTGCTTCGAATGCCCTGACTAACGGGCAACACCCATCTGATTGCACAGCTACGAGGCGGGGCAGTTCGTCCTCGTCGATCAATCCGAGCTGCGTCAATTCCAGGAAGGCTTTCCACATCCCGATGATGCCGGTACCGCCGCCTGTTGGAAAAACGATTACGTTTGGAAGCGACCAGCCAAACTGTTCTGCGATCTCGAGCCCCATCGTTTTCTTTCCCTCAACGCGGTAGGGTTCTCGCATCGTGGACATGTCGAACCAGTTGAGCCTGTCGACACCCTCCCTGACAATCCGTGCGCAGTCGGTGATCAGTCCGTCGACCAGGAAGACAGATGCGCCGGCGAGTTGCGCCTCAAATATGTTGGCCGGCGGCGTGTCGGCCGGCATGAATATGTACGCCTCGAGTCCGGCCCGCGCGGCGTACGCGGCTAGCGCACCGCCAGCGTTGCCGGCCGAGGGCAATGCGACGCGCCTGGTTCCAAACGCTCGCGCCATTGTTACAGCCACCGACATACCCCTGCTCTTGAACGAGCCAGTGGGCTGCTGGCTTTCGTCCTTGATGAACAGGTGGTTAATCTTCAGTCTGCTCCCGAGGGCGTCAGCCTGGAGCATCGGTGTCATTCCCTCACCGAGTGACACAATGCCGCTTTCCCGCGGAATGTCTGGGAGGAGCTCCCGGTAGCGCCACATGTTGCTCGGGCGCGTCGTGAAGTCGGCTCCGTCGAGTGCCCTGCCCACGCGCTCGAGGTCATACTGCACAAGCAGCGGTCGTTCGCGATGTGTTGTATGAGGCTCGTCTGCCGGATACGTGGCGCCGTCGATCGGACTGACGAGATTTGCTACAAATGACAACTGCTGTAAATACAATAGAATGAGAGAAAATCGACCTTGACGATGCCGCAAGGGCCGTTTCAGGTATCGGGCTATTGCCCCCCGGCATTAGTCCGTCGCGCTATTCTGTCCTCGGC
>JANQRN010000298.1 GCA_028284545.1 Rhodothermales bacterium
AAGGTCCACCGCCGAGGGAGCCCAAGGCGGAGCCGCGCGACCCTGTACAACCGGATGCGGAGCCGCGTCCCAAGCCCACCCCCAAGAGGCCCGAGAAGACGGCCGACCCGATACGAACGATGTTCTCCAGCAGTCATCGACCGGATCCCGCGCGCAAGGCCGGCGACAACGGCGTTTCCGCTGAACGGAAGGAGTCATGAAGACGGACAAGATTGTCAACACGCTCATTGAAGCCGCCCAGCAGATCGGCATCGAAGTGCGCCGCGAGCGTGGTCGTTTCCACGGCGGCTGGTGCACGATCGATGGAAAGGAGCTCATTTTGTTGAACAAGCGTCAACCCGTCGAATCGCATCTGGCGATTCTCGCTGACAGCCTCCCGCTAGACCGACTGGAAAGCGTCTTCCTTCCGCCCGCCGTCCGCGCCGCACTGGAGGAGTCGCGATCGGGAAAGGTGGATGTCTCCTGACGTGTCGATCTTGGTGCGCCTTCTGGGAACGGGTACCTCAACGGGGGTGCCGGTGCTTGGCTGCACCTGCGCCGTGTGCACCTCGACCGACCCTCGCAACAAGCGACTGCGAGCGGCATGCTGGATTGAGGTCGCGGGAATAGGTCTCCTCGTCGATAGCGGGCCTGACCTCCGCCAACAGGCGATCGCCGCCGGAATAGATCGCGTCGATGCCGTTCTGTATACCCATCACCACTACGATCACATTTCGGGCATCGATGACTTGCGTCCATTCTGCTTCGGCGTGCCGACACCGATCCCGTGTTACGCCAACGCGGGCACGGTGAGGACGCTCGAGAACATGTTCAAGTACATCTTCTCGGACGAGCGATATCCTAGTGCTCCCCGTCTCAGACTCGAAGAAGTCTCGACGACGTTCACCGTGAGCTCGCGCTACGCCGACTCGAGTGCGTCTCCGGTCACCGTAACCCCCCTCCCCGTCTTCCACGGCTCTCTGCCCATTCTGGGATTTCGAGTCGGCGACTTCGCGTACATCACAGACACGAACCGCATACCAGACGCAACCGTCTCACTTCTGGCGGGCGTCGACACGCTGGTGCTTGATGGCTTGCGCCATGAACCACACCCGACCCACTTCACAGTAGCCGAGGCAATCGATGTAGCCCGGCGGATAGGCGCCCGAAAGACGTACTTTACGCACCTGACCCACACGATGGATCACGCGGTTGAGGATGCGGCGTTGCCAGATGGAATCCACCTGGCGTATGACGGTCTCGTGCTGGAGGTCCCGGTAAGTACGTCAGTACCCTAGCTAAAGTCAGCATATGCGATTCCTCGTTGTTAACGGACCGAATCTGAATCTGCTAGGGAGCCGTGAGCCTGATACCTATGGCCGCACTACGCTGGCCGGCCTCGAAGACGATCTTCGATCGGAGTTCTCGGCGCACGAGTTCGCGTTTCTCCAGTCGAATCACGAAGGCGAGATCGTAGACGCCCTGCAGGAGTCCGTCGACACGTATGATGGCGTGGTTATCAATCCGGGTGGTTACACGCATACTTCCGTTGCCATTCGGGATGCCGTTGCGGCGATTTCAGTGCCCGTCGTTGAGGTACACATCTCGAACGTGGCGGCTCGGGAGCCGTTCAGACACACCTCACTTGTCGCCCCGGAGTGCATCGGTCACGTGGCCGGTTTTGGTGTAGACGGATACCGCCTCGCGCTGCTCGCGCTTGTGCGCCACCTGGGCGGATGAGCTTCGCTACGCGACTAAGACGCCTTGCCTCTGAGACCGCTGTCTACGGCATCTCGTCGGTGATCGGGCGACTGATCACATTTCTTCTCTTCCCGTACTATTCGCAGGTGTTTCTGCCGGACGAGTGGGGCGTCGTGGGCGTGGTCTTCACGCTGTTCATCTTCGCCAACGTCGTCTTCCAGTACGGGATGGAGTCTGCCTACCTGAAGTACGCGGTGGACGCAGAAGGTGCAGACCGGAGCCGCGTGCTCAGCACGTCGTTCTGGTCGCTGGCGCTGACATCCGCAGTGCTATCAGCCCTCGTGATCGTCGGCAAACCGGTCATCTCCAACGTAATTCAGTTGGCGGGAGAATGGCAATATCTCCTGCATTACGTCGCCGCAATCCTCGTTCTCGACACGCTCGCCGTCGTGCCCTTTGCGAAGCTCCGCCTGGACAACCGGCCAGGGACCTTTGCAATGGTTCGGATAGCCGCGGTCGTATTCAATGTCGCGGCGAACATCTACCTCATCGAAGGGCGCGACATGGGAATAGATGCGGTCTTCATCGCAAACATCGCGTCCTCCGCCCTGGCGCTGATCCTGCTTCTGCCGACTTTTGTGCCCCACCTGAGACTACAATTCTCGTGGCTGACGTGGCGCACACTTCTGGGTTTCGGCTTGCCGTTCGTTCCCGCGGGTCTCGGATACGCGTTCGCAGATCGGGTCAACATTTTTTTCCTCAACGCGATGACTCCCGAGCGCGTTCGGGCACTCTACGGGTCGGATATCGGTGACGAGGCCTTGCAAGGCCTGACGTCCGCAGCAGACTACGGTGAGTACGTGGCCGGCCTTTTCAACGGCATCGCGAAACTCGCCGTGATCATGGCGCTTGTAGTCCAGATGTTCAGGTATGCCTGGCAGCCGTTCTTTCTGCAGCACGCGCGGGACGAAGACGCCCGACCTATGTTCGCTCGCGTGTTTACACTGTTCGTTGCCGGGGCGCTGTTTGTACTTCTCGCGGTGTCCTTCTTCGCGCAAGAACTGGTAGCCATCCCATTACCGGGCGGGCGGTCACTCATCCAACCGCGATACTGGGTGGGGCTCTTCGCGGTGCCGACCCTGCTTCTCGGGTACGTCTTCCAGGGGATGTACTACAACTTTGCGGCTGGCGCGTACATCGAAAAGAAGACAGGCTACTTCGTGTACTGCGCGTTAGCCGGTGCAGCCGTTTCGATCGCTGTGAACGCGATCCTCGTTCCCGTTTACGGGATGATAGCGGCTGCGTGGGCTGCCGCGGCCGCCTACATGGTAATGGCTTCGACGCTGTACGTTCTGATGCGCAATCACTATCCGGTCCCGTACGACTGGAAACGGATCGGTCTGCTTGCCGTCGTCGCAGCGCTCATATTCGCGGCCTGGCAGTCAACTCCCGCACTTCAGCGAGCCGGCGTGGAGCTCGCATTACTGGCAGTGTATTTGATCGCTATCTGGGGACTTCGAATCGTACGCCGCTCGACGATAAACGCGCTCGTTTCAGGCGATACTGCGGATTCGGACAGATAATTCCGTTTACAACAATTGACGGGTCGTCTAAATTCAACGACGGCGGGCGCCGATACACTCTTCCCTAGCTGACAGGTCCTGTATGCACTTCTGTACGCGCTTCTGCATGCGTTTTTCAACGTATCGCGCGATCGCCCTTCTGACGACGTTTGCGCTACTTCCCTCGGTAGCAGTGGCCCAGCTCGGGCCGCAGGCTGTGCCCGTTGACGTCAAAGCGGGCAAGACCGCAGACACTCATCGGGAAATACACGGTACAACTATACTGATGAACCTCCCGGCGGGACAGGAGGCGCTTGCAGAATACCACAGGTTGAAGTCCGCCGGACTCCTGCCGTCGCAGTCCGGCCAGGCCTCAAAACAGGGAATCGCTGTCGGTACGCAACAGTTGTTCTCAGTCTACAACTTCAACAGCGAGGCATACGAGAACATCGACTTCACGCTCAAGAAGGACGGCACTCGCCACACGATCTGGGTGGAGACAGCGCTGCTCGATGGCACTGTCACCGATCAGCAGATCGATGACGTCGATGCGGCGCTTGGCCAGTCGACACCGGCCGGCTCGATCAATCCTGCCGTGGGCATAATTGAAAACGACGAGCTCATCTTCGGCAACCCGCCAAACGTCGACGGAGACTCGAAGACTGACATCATGCTGATGGACGTTCGGGATGACCCGAGTACCGGTCTCGTAATAACAGGGTTCTTCAACCCGCGCGATCTGACTGCTTCGGGTAACAACAGGGACATGGTGTACCTGGACACCGACCCGGGCTTCTCGTTTGGCATCGACAATGTGCTGGCCACAGCGGCGCATGAGTATCAGCACCTGATCATGGCCGCCTACGACAGTTTTGAGTCGACGTTCGTCAACGAAGCGCAGTCTGAGTACGCCGAACTGGTCAACGGCTACAGGGGCCGCAACATGGCGTTCCTGGCGGATGCCGACGAACACGGGACGATGTTTTTCACGTATCGCTCGGGTGACGTAAAGAGCATCTTCGACCGTGAACGCGGCCAGCTGTTCACGCTCTATCTCGCCGAACAAGTGAATCCGCAGACCGCGGGGGCGGTGACCCGGCAGTCGCAGAATGATCAGTCGGGTTATTTCGAAACGGATGTCCTCGGATCGCGAGACGCGTTCGAGGAGCTCATCGCTGACTTCCACGTGGCGAACCTGATCAACGACACGTCGCTCGGTGCGAAGTACGGCTACTCGAACCCGTTCTACACTAACGTGCGAACGAGCGCCGACGTCACGATTGACGGGCGCACCAATAGCGGCATAGACACCTCCCAGGTTTCGCTGGAGGGCGGCGCCGTTCACTACGTGGAAGTGACGGACGTTCAGGACGTGGTGCTGGCGATTGACGTCAACACCTCGAATCAGTCGCAGTTGCAGACGTACCGCGACCGAATGCGCGTACGTGCGCTACTCGAGCGACCGGGCGGAGCTATGGAAGAGGTAGACGTTGTACTCGACGGAACGAATAAGACGTTCTCTGGCGCGTTTGATCGCATCCGGCTTGTGCTGGTCAACGGACGGGCACAGAATCCTGCGAGCCCGGCAATCCCGGTGCGCTTCTCAGCCACCTGGGGCGGTGGCTCTTCGAGTAGCCTGGTCTCGATACAGTACGACGACGGGAATCCCTCGCGGAACTACTTCACAACCGCCGGTACACTTGTGCAGATGACCAGGTTTGTGGTTCCAGATCCTGATCGTGCCACGCTGGACCTCGTATCGCTGGCCCCGTTCTTCGATAATCAGTTCGGCAACTCGTCGCAACCGGAGACTGCGCCGCGAGATATTCAGCTGCTCATTGTCGAGCCAGACGGCGCAGGTGCGCCCGACCTCACGCGCGAAATCTACTCGATGACGATCACCGATCCGCGGGCTTTCTCTGGTGTGCTGACCAACTCACCGCTGAACCACTTTGACGTCGACCTGAGCGCGCAGAGCGCAGCGCTGAGCAGCCTTCCGCCCGAGATTTTCATCGGGTTTACTGATACCGGTACCGATGAAAACTATCAAGTGTTTGGACCCGCGACCAACACGACTGATAACGTCTCTTACCTGGGCTTTTCTGACAACACGGGGTGGCAGCCGGTTTGGGATTGGGAACTCACCAACGGCAGCGGTCAGGTCATCTGCTGCGACCAGCAGGTCGTACCGGTGCGGGCGCAGTTCCTGGTATCAAACGTGGTCAGCAACGAGTCTGTAGACGTCCCAGAGTCGCTCACGCTGTTGTCGAACTACCCCAATCCGTTTTCTGATGCGACCGAGCTGGTTTTGGAGGTTGGATCGCCTACACACCTCGAAGTAGAAATATTCGACGTCCTTGGACGGAGAGTCGCGACAGTGGCCGACGCGATGTTTGCGCCGGGACGACACAATGTGACTGTAGACGGTGACCGTTTGTCCAGCGGTACGTACTTTTACCGCGTGTCGGCAACGATCGGGGGGAAAGACGAGGTGATCACTGGCACGATGATTCGATTGTAGTCCTTTTCAGCGTTTGACGGACCACCACTCCGGCGAATGAGTAGAGTGATTCAGACGGGCGACACGCCCGCAAAACGGCGGCGGATGCACATCCGTTCGTGCGCCGAGGTGTTGCGTCTTATGGCGCAACGCCCTGAGTTCGATGACGAATCGCGCGACATGGCAGCCTTCATGGCCCACAGCCTCCGCGGAATCTACGAGACCATCGACGAGAGTGCGGCCGCGTGGGACGAAAAGAACTACTGGAAGAAAGCTGAAGCGCTGCGACACAAGTGGCGCTGGACGCTGGCTGCCGCAGACGAGGTCGAGAACCACTTGCGCAACGCCTCCTGGTACGAACTGTCTCACTATCTGGTGACGCTGATACCGCGGTTTTCTGACGTCAAGATATCCGCAGTGACTCGCGACGCTGACTGGTGGTGTGGCGCGTACCGCTCCCTACTGAAGAGTTCAAAGCCCGTGGCCTGATGGACGACGGTCGCACAATCAAACCGGGGATGTTGCTCGCCGCCGCCCCGATGATGTGGGACCCGAACTTCAGACGCTGCGTGATCCTCCTTTGCGAGCACTCCAAGGAAGGAAGCTTCGGCCTCATCATCAACCGGCCGCTGCCGTTTCACAGCGAAGAACTGGATGGAATGCTGGCCGGGCAGAGTCCGGCGCTATCTTTCGGCGGCCCCGTACAGCCGACGTCCCTGCACTACCTTCACGACGAGGCACACGCAATCCCCGATTCAACTGAGATCGTTCCCGGTGTCTATTGGGGCGGCGACTTCGATCAAGTGCAGCAGCTCGCGCAATCGACTCCGCTTGCTGAACTAAAGATTCGCTTCTTTCTCGGGTATTCCGGATGGGGCCACGACCAGCTCGTAAGCGAGGTCGACAACAATGACTGGATTCCGGCACCGGTTTCCAGCGATCTGCTGTTTGAGCTCGACGCCGACCACGCCTGGGGCACAGTACTTGAACGTCTCGGAGGTCACTTCGCGTTGCTCGCCAATTTTCCGGCAGACCCCCGGATGAACTGACGCCGACTAGAGATCTCCAAGCTGCGGCCTAAGTACGATCTCCTCGACAACCGTACGGTCGCTCAGCAGGAAGACGTCGCGAATCGCGGCGGCGATGTCTCCCGCCGGCATCATGCGCTCTGGTGCGTTCCCTGATCCCTCCCACGACGGAGTCCACGTGGCACCCGGCAGAACCGTCGTCACACGTATTCCCTTCTCCCGTGTCTCTTCTCTAACGACGCGGGCCAGGCCAAGCAGCCCGTGCTTGGACGCACAGTAAGCCCCGCCACCCGGGTAGGCCTTAAGCGACGCAACAGAAGCCATGAACACGACCATTCCAGATTGACGGTCAACCATTTGGCCGAGGAACGCGCGGGTAACAAGAAATGCGCTCGTAAGATTGACCTCCACCTGCTCCCTGAACTCATCTACCGTTGTCTCAAGAATGCCGCCCGGCCGGAAGAGGCCGGCGTTGTTGACCAACAGGTCTGGTGGGCCAACAGAGACGAGCACCTCATCCGCCATGCTTGACACCGCGATCGCATCGGTGACGTCGCACGGCTTGACCAACACAGAACGCGCTTCGGCGCAAGATCGCGCTACGTCGTTCAGCTTCCCTTCATTGCGCGCAACGAGGACCAGGTCAATATCTGGTTCTTTCGAAAACGCTTGAGCGATTGCGGCGCCAATTCCCTGACTGGCTCCGGTGACGAGAACAACAGGCATGGCGGATCAGTGAATGAGACGCATGAACTCTTCCCGGGTCATCGGGCACTCAAGAAACTGTCCGCTCATCGCACTGGTTGTCGTGGTCGAGTTCTGCTTCTCTGCCCCGCGCATCATCATACACAGGTGCGACGCCTCGATAACAACGGCGACACCGCGCGGCTGGAGCACGCGCTGAATCGCATCGCGCACCTGCAGCGTGAGGCGCTCCTGAACCTGCAACCTGCGTGCGAAGACGTCAACAACCCGAGGAATCTTGCTCAGCCCGACGATGTGACCGTCCGGGATGTACGCGACATGCGCCTTTCCAATGAACGGCAGCATGTGGTGCTCGCAGAGGCTATAGATCTCGATGTCCTTCACCAGGATCATCTCGCTGTAGCTCTCGGCGAACAGCGCCTTCTTGAGAATCGCCTCAGGATCCATGGCATAGCCCTGCGTCAGAAACTGGTACGCCTTCGCAACGCGCTCGGGCGTCTTCTGCAATCCGTCACGATTCGGGTCTTCGCCAAGAGCGTCAAGTGTCGCCGTCACCGCAGACACTATCGTATCCGTAACCGGGCCGCTGTAGGAATCGGTACGCGCGTAGTGCGCCTCACTACCATTGGTCCCCGTTACAAGTTCGTCGCGCAGTTCGCCAGCCATTTCACTCTCCACAGTATTCGACTGAGTTCTTGTCCGTTTCGATCAACCTCACGGAGGCCAACCGTCCACCGGTGATGTGTCCTTCGAGCTGCTGCCATATCGCCACGGCAAAGTTCTCTGTGGACGGCATCACGCCGTCAAGAAACGGCACGTCGAGATTCAGGTTCGAGTGATCGACGATATCGATCACCCTCTCGTGCATAATGCTCTTGAGCTCGGCGAGATCGATCACATAGCCCGTGTCTGGACTCGGTTCACCGACTACCGTTACTTCGAGCGTATAGTTGTGACCGTGAAAGTTGGCGCTGTTGCACTTTCCGAAGGTTTCGCGATTCCATGCGTCACTCTTATCGGGGTTGTGCAGCCGGTGCGCGGCGTTGAACCGCTCCTTCCGTGTTACTCGAACCTGGGCCATTCTTTCGGGGGCAATACCATAACTTGAGGACGTTCAAAACCCGATACAAGTGGGTTCGTTCCGTAGGGCGCAAGCCCGACTCGACAAGTGGCTACGTGAATCATGGACAAGACCCTGTTCGAGAAGATCGCCGACCGAGAAATCCCGGCCGACATCCTGCACGAAGATGACCACTGCCTCGCCTTTCGCGATATCAACCCGCAAGCGCCGGTCCATTTCCTTGTGGTACCCCGCAGACCGATCCCCGCGCTAGTCGACCTTACGGTTGGCGACGAAGAACTCATGGGGCACCTCTTCGTCGTCGCAAACGCGGTTGCAGTAAAGGAAGGCATCTCGGAAGGTGGCTACCGGACCGTCATCAACTGCGGCAAGCATGGGCAACAGACAGTACCGCATATCCATGTCCACGTACTTGGCGGGCGGCAGCTCTCGTGGCCACCCGGCTAATGCCGTCGCGTGGAAACAGGACCGCGTTCCTGCCCCTCGGCCTGCTGATGTGCGGCGGATTCCTTTGCTCCAGCGCCGCCGCGCAGAACGACGCGAGGCTTCCTGTCGGTGCGACGGAACTGATCTCGGAGGTTCGCCGCGACATCAACCGATACCGATGGACATTCGGCGGTGCGACGACGCAGCGGTCTGGTAAGTGGCAGATAGCTGCAGACAATCAGTTCACATCGGATGCCTTCGTCCTGTTTGACGAGCGGCTGTCGTTCAGAGACGAATATCGGTTGCGCGCCGTCGGCATCCGTCCCGTTCGCAACTCTTCTGAGCTGAGGCTTTCGACGGCAACTGATTGGTACAGCCTCAGCCGCGTGCTTAGTGCGCAAACGTGGGTTGGCGTGCGACTCAAACCAACAGCTGATCTCTTCATTGAGCCGCGAGTCGGTGCGGCCGTAGACCGACGACCGGGAGCCTCCAGCTCAGGAGAAGAACCACAGTTGCGGGCAGATTTCGGACCCGCCGCCGGCTGGTTTGCATCCTGGCGACCGTCGAGCGAAAGATATTCGGTAGTCGTCGAGTCTGTCGCTGACGCACGCCGGATCGCGCCGCGCCGGGACTACGCACTCGCTGTGCGCGGTACCTCGTCTGGCCTGTTCGAAAAGACGCGGTGGTCCATGGAGGGCGTGCTGTCCAGCTTCCGCCGCGACACGTACGAAAGCGCGTCATTTCTGAATCGCGACGCGCAGCAAAACCTGCTTGCCGAGGCTATCGAGCAGACGATCTCTGACACTCTTGCACTGAGCGGAAGGATCAACACACCGATAGTGCGCACGCTCCGATTCGTCAGCAGCGGAGACGTGATGTTCAACCGGCGCCGCGTACGAGCGGGGAGCCAACCGGATGAAACAGTTTTTTTTGAGACAGACTTCGACCGCCGCGCCGTTGAACTGGACGCCGCGGCTGTGTTCGAAAGGGGACAAACCCAGGTGCAGACCGGACTGGTTGTCGGCGCCGAATCGGAGGCGCGCACCCTCGCCAATCGGAGCGATCTTTCACCCGTCCAGGCAGCACAGAAAGCAGAACTACTCCAGCAGGCGGACTCAGATCGCGGCTTTTTTGGTCTGGCGGCGTCGGCAAGGACTCGCCTGGCATCAGTCGCCACGATCACGGCAGACGGATCTGCCCGTCTTACCCGCCACGACACGCCCGAGGTAAATCCGGACGACCGGGACGAGCGCTCGATCATTGGACGCCTTGCAATACGCACACATTTGACGAGGCACCTGAACGTCGATGCACGGTTGTTCGCGAGCCAGTACGAAACGGTTTACCTCAAGTCTGAGCGCTCAGCCGAAAACAACACGCAGACCGCACTCCGACTCCAAACGGCTGTGGATTGGCGCCCGTCTCCAGACACGCACGTAAGAATCGGTCCCGAGGTTCGCGCAACGTACACGGTCGACACCTTCCCCCTGGAAGGCCGACCACCTCGGGACCAAAGCGCAAGGGAGCTTCGATACGACGTTGAGGCTTCACACGTTGTCGCCGACGGGATCAGGGTGCTCGCGAACGGGACCAGGAGCGACCTGCGGCTCGGCCGCTTCATTGAATCGACCTTCTCAGAGATTCCCTTCGACACACTTCGAGCCACCAGCGGCCAACTACGCGTACAGGTCGGCAAGCGACATACCGCGGAAATCGGTGTTCGCGTTTTTGTGCGGTCGGACTTCAACCTAGGGACGCGCGTTACACACAGACGGCGGCTGCCCGACGGGACACTCATAACGGATGGCACCGGCAAACCTGTACTCTTCACAACTACAAGACCCGGTCGAGATATCGTCCGACAGCTGGGCCCTGTAGCCGCACTTTCTTGGAACCTCAGAGGTGCATCGGTGCTGCGGATAGACGGATGGCTTACCTTTCAGAAGCAATACCAGCAACTGTTCGGCGACCTTCCCGCAGCCGACGCCGCTGAGATTAGACGCGCCGCTGAACGCGGTACAAGTCGCCTGATACCCAACGTGGCCATGACCGTTCTATGGCGGATGTAAACGAAACGAAAATCGTTGCGGTGTCTGGTGGAATCGGATCAGGCAAATCTGCCGTCTGCGAGATCCTCAAATCGAAGGGCGCTGTACTATTCAATGCGGATGGCGTCGCGAAGCGGCTCATGCAAGAAGACGAGGCACTGCGAGCTGGTATCGTCGAAGCGTTCGGGTCTGACAGCTACCGCAGCAATGGAACACTCGACCGCGGCTACCTCGCCCAACGCGTTTTTGCCGACGAGGCCCAACGACAGGTTATGAACGCACTTGTACATCCGAAGGTAGCGGAAGCGTTCTTTGCCGCCCGGGACGACGCCGTGGCCACGAGCGCACCGCTCTTTGTACACGAATCGGCGTTGATCACCGAGGTGGACCACCGCGATCATTTTGACGCAATCGTGATAGTCGAGGGACCAGATTCGCTCAGAGTCGCGCGCGTCGTGGCTCGTGATGCGATTGCCGAGGAAGACGTCAAGGCACGTATGGAGCTCCAACCTTCCCGCGAGGATTATCGACGAGTCGCAGACTATATTATCGTCAACGACGGATCGCTCGAACTACTCGAGAGCCGCGTTGATCGCGTACTTGAACAGCTCGCAAGCTAGATGGTCAATGTTCAGCTCGTAGACAATCGCGTGCACGTTCGCGTGCTCGGACTGCACAAACTCTGGGCGTTCCGCAGCAAGCTATCGTTCGACGTGCGCAACGTTGCGGACGTACGCTTCGACCCGGGCGTAACGGTTGGACTATATCGGGGACTTCGGATGCCGGGGACGCACATCCCCGGTGTTATTGTCGCGGGCACGTACTATCGCGACAAGCGCAAGGAATTCTGGGACGTCGGGAAGATCGAGAACGCCGTCGTTATTGACCTTCGGAATGAGAAGTACGACCGACTCGTCATCGAAACCACGGACCCACTCGAGACAGTGGCGCTGATAACAGAAGCAGTCGAGCGATATACGCAAAAGCATGCGGGTAACGTTTGATACACCGGTAGGCCCGATGACCGCCGTCGCTGATGACGACGGAATCGTATCGCTAACCTTTGGCCCAGACGCCCGGAAACTGCAACACCCAGCCGGCGATGGTGGGGCTGAGCCGGGTACCGCCAGCGCCTCAGCCATTCTTGACGACACTCAGAAACACCTGCGAGCGTATTTCGGGGGGGACCTGAAGGCGTTTGACCTTCCGATAACGCCACGTGGAACCGAATTCCAGAAGCAAGTCTGGCGGGCCCTGGTCGACATCCCGTACGGCACGACAACGACCTACGGAAAACTGGCAGCGGTACTGGGTGACGCGAACAGATCTCGGGCGGTGGGGGCCGCGAGCGGACGCAACCCGATCGCGGTAATTGTCCCGTGCCACCGGGTCATCGGAGCTGACGGGTCGCTCACGGGGTTTGCCGGGGGGCTAGCTATCAAACGCTTCCTGCTAAGCCACGAAGCGGCGCAGATCGACATGTTTGCCGGGGTATCGACGCAACAGACATCCAGAACAAGATGAACTCAGAACAGCGCGCACCAAGCTCTGGGGCACAGCAGCTCATTCGATTGGCTTTGCTCGTGGGGGTCGGCACGTTCGGCGCCCTCGCGTGGTACCTGAACGAACAGGCCAACACGCCTGACATGGCTGCGTCAGCCGGAACGCTGAACATCGCCTTCATGGCACTCGCTGTAGGAAGCATCGGCGCCATGCTTGTCTTTCGTCAACGCCGCGCCGCAGCCGGGACTGCGCAAGAAAGAGCCGTGACCAACATCGTCGGTTGGGCTATCGGCGAAGGTGTCGCGCTTTTTGGCGCGGTGATTCTCTTCCTCACAGGAGGCTACCTGCCGTTCGTCGCCGGCGTAGCCCTGATGCTTGCATCGTTCTCGTTCTTCCCGATCGAATGAGTCACTAAAGGGACTCGACAAAGGAGATAATCTGATCGGCGATACTCCTCGTCCGCGCCGGTGCAACGACGTCACCAGCCAGGACATGACTGTCGGAGACAGACGAGGTATCGACAGCCACGAGTTCTTTGCGGGTAGCACCCAAGTCCGGAAACCGTTGCTTGATCTTGTCGACACTAATAACGTCGTCGAGCTCCGCGTAAAGGACCAAAGATGGCGTATCGATTAAACCGAGGTCGGTGTTGTCAACCTGGTCAACCAGCGTCATCATCGTCACGATTGCTTTTACCGGGTACTCCGTCGTCCAGTAGCGTTCCTGTAGTTCGTTCCGGGCCTCCCATCGCCGTAGCCGCCCAACGGCGGCCCGCATGATCTGGCGGCCCCATGGCCAGAGCGCCACGCGCGCGTTCCGGTCCTTTGGCGCGAAGTTCGGGGACAGCATGATGTTTGCCTTGACCTGCCGCTGCATCCCCGGCTGCGCCAGCACCCACATCGCGAGGGTGGCCCCGGTCGAAGTGCCAACAACTATCACTTCGTCACCGATCTTCCTGCCAATGGCCAGCGCCTCTACCGCGTCATCGATCCAGTCGTCAACCGTGGCCGCACCCAGTGCTTCACCAGGACGGCCGTGCCCGGCGAGCCGAGTGTAGAAGAGATTTGCCCCCAGCTCCTCCGCGATCACATCGCAAAGCGGTGCGGTCTCTTGCCGCGACGCCGAGAAACCGTGCAGGTATACTATTGACAGTGGTGTCTTCGTTCTGGATGTGTCATTCCAGACGATGGTCTTCTCGGTCCCGGGTGTCAGGTCGTTGAATTGCGACTCACTGGCCCGCAGATACTCATCGATGTCGTCAGGCAGTGTTGGAGTAGGAGCATCAATTGACAGGTCGGGGTTGGGACGTGGCCCCGCAAAAAACACTACCGCCGGAGCCAGCAAGAACAGGCTCAACAGGTGTCGCTTTTTCATGAGATCGAACGCAGAAGCTGGACTACATTAGCATCGCAACATTAGCATCGCAACGACCGCAATCCTGAACGGCCCTGGGACGTACTCGACGATGATGATAATACGCGCACTCCGTATCTCCGGCAAGGCGTTGCTATTGGCCGCGCTCTGCATGCTCTGCTGGGCCTGCAAGAGCACCGAGCTGTTGGCGCCAGAAGAGCGAATCATCATGATTCCGATCAGTGGCGGCACGTTTCCGATGGGCGATTTTGTCGACTTCGAGAACCCTGACGCCACTCCGGTCCACACGGTAACCGTAGCGGACTTCCATATGGCTGCGACTGAGACGACTTTCGCTCAGTACGATGGCTGGGCCCGCCGAACCGGCCGCGAGCTGCCACCCGACTATGGCCTGGAGCGGGGTCGGCGCGCTGTCGTCGGCGTCTCCTGGCACGACGCGCTCGCTTTCTGCGAAGCGCGCGGCTATCGCTTGCCAAGCGAAGCCGAGTGGGAGTATGCCGCACGTGAAGGCGGGCGCTCGGTTCGGTGGAGCGGCACCGATGATCCCGACAGCGCAGGGGCGTTCGTCCGACATCTCGACAACGGGGAGATGATGTCTACGTACGTCGGCACCAAAGAGCCAAACGCCCTTGGCCTCTTCGACATGAGCGGCAACGTGTTCGAGTGGGTCGGCGACTACTACGAATTCTACCCGGTGGACGCCGACTCGGCTGTCTACAAAGACATGACGGCGCCTGGAATTCGAATCCTTCGGGGAGGGAGCGTCCGCCAACCCCTACCCATTGCGCAAACGTGGTGGCGTTCGGGTACGCTTAGTAGTACGGTGTCTGAAATGATCGGATTCCGATGCGCCGATTCCTGACGGTCGTTTGCACCACACTCATCGGGTTCTCCGCACACGCCCAGGTGGTTGTCCGGGGTAGTGTCACAGACGCTTCGACCGGAAGCTACCTGCGCAACGTCCATATCCTCCATCGCGATAGCGGACGTGGGGCTATCACGAATCAAGACGGGCGCTTCGAGATTGTCATCCCCACCCTACCCGCGCAAATCACGGTTCGACACGTGGGGTACACGTCTCGCGTGCTCGACCTTTCGCGCGACGGAGCGCGAATATTTGAAGTGCAGCTGGAACCATCGGTGCTGTCGCTCGACGAACTCGTAATTGCGGGTGACGAGCTGGCGCCGAATGTTATACGAAAGGTAATCGAGCGAAAGCGGGAGACCCACAAATCCGTCGCGTCTCACAGTTCAAGAATCTACACGCGCACGACTCTCGAAGATGTGACCGGCCGCGACATTACCTCGGGTGCGCTATCCATTCGCGAGTCGGTGTACGACCAATACTATCGGCGTGGAGACGGCGTCAGGGAGGTCCTACTCTCTTATCGCGAGAGCGACGACGCCTACCAGCTGTTCGACATTCCGCCGTTTGGCTATCGCCAGAACTTTTACGACGACGATATCGAGATCGCCGGGTTGACGTTTGTCGGGCCAACGCACCCAACAGCACTCGACGTATACAACTTCAGCTTCGCCGGC
>JANQRN010000306.1 GCA_028284545.1 Rhodothermales bacterium
GTATCGGTGGCGCGGGCGGAATCCGAGAAGCTGATCTGGCGACGGCATATCGGTCCCCCGTGGACCCGCGCCTGAACGGCGAACAAGCCCTCGAGATCGCGTTCGCTATTGTGGCACGGCAGGAGCGGGTGCAGGCGCTTCGACGGACTTGATCCACCCACCGGCCACGACGTCTTCGCCATCGTAGACGACCACTGCCTGGCCGGGAGTGATCGCACGTCGCGGCTCCGCAAAGTGAACATGGAGATCACCGCCGTCGTCAAGCGAATACAGGCACGCAGCCCCGGTGTCGTTGTACCGGATCATCGCTGACCCGAGCTGCTCGCCTTCGATCTTTGTCTGCTTCAACAAGTTGACTTGGCCCGCCACGAGCGAGTGCTTGAGCAACTCGTCGCGTGGACCAACGGTGATCACGTTTGTTTCCGGGTCGATGGCCGTTACGTAGATAGGGTACCCAAGTGCCAACCCGAGTCCATGTCGCTGGCCTATCGTGTAGAATGGATAGCCCTCATGCGTGCCGACCAGCGATCCGTCGGAAGTAACGAAAGACCCCTCGCCAACCCGCTCGTCGATATCTCCTACCCGGTCTCGCAAGAAGCGTCGGTAGTCATTGTCAGGCACGAAGCAGATCTCGTAGGAGTCTGGCTTCGCGGCAACGTGATCCAATCCGTAATCCGCTGCCATTTGGCGGATGGTCGGCTTCTCGAACTCGCCGAGCGGCAAAAGCGTGCGAGCGAGATGCTCCTGGGATACTCCCCACAGAGCGTAGCTCTGGTCTTTGTTTGCGTCGAGCCCCCGCATCAAGACGTACCGACCACTCGCAACATCGTGCCTAACGCGAGCGTAGTGACCGGTGGCGATGAAGTCGCAGCCAAGATCATCCGCGCGTCGCAGCAGTGCGGCCCACTTGATGTGCGTATTGCAGAGTACACACGGGTTGGGGGTTCGGCCGGCCATGTACTCTGACGTGAACCGGTTGATCACCCAATCACCAAACTCTTTCCTGATGTCCACGATGAAGTGCGTGAACCCAAAGCGTAGTGCCACCGCCCGAGCGTCGTTCATCGAGTCCAGGGTGCAGCAACCGACTTCTTTCTCCGGCCTACCTGCCGGGCGGCTCCGCGCCGCCCGCCCGCCGCTTGTCGCATAGTCCCAGGTCTTCATGGTGATACCCACGACCTCATAGCCCTGCTCGTGGAGCATGACCGCGGCCACAGAGGAATCAACTCCCCCACTCATTGCGACTAGTACTTTGCCTCTTGCCACGAAAACGACAGACTGTTGATGGACTTCAATCCCGGGTGGCCTCCAAACTCGGAGAACCAGGATTTGGCCGCTGGTACGCAGATGTGACCATCTGAGTTCGACGAGAGAGGGCGGGTATTTAACCAATATTCGTCATCCGCGGCCCACAGGTGGCCTGGAACTTGGTATTTTTGTGCTTACACCGCGTCTGATGCCCACCAAAGATGCTTGCAACCGGGGTTCGTCCCGGCCCAGCCATGAACACCACCCCTACCGCCGCAAACCGCACAACGATCCGCACGTCCATGGCGCCGGCGGCCATCGGGCCGTATTGCCAGGCCGTCCTTGTTGACAACGTGCTCTACTGTTCTGGCCAGATCGCCATCGACCCGGCTGTTGGCCAACTGATCCAGGGTGGAATCGACGACGAGACCGATCAAATCCTACGCAACCTGGGAGCGGTTTTGTCGGCCGCTGGAATGGAGTACGACAATGTCGTGAAGTGCAGTGTCTTCGTGACCGACATGAAGGATTACGCGATGGTCAACGAAGTGTACGCGCGGTACTTCTCTGAGGAGCCCCCGGCACGCGAGACGGTTCAGGTAGCGGCGCTGCCTGCGGGTGCGCGAGTCGAAATTTCCTGCATCGCTGTCCGCTAGCCTCCCCGACCGGCCTCCCGACTTACAGGCGCAGCACGGCGTGGACTTCCGCGCCGCCCAGCCGCTCGATACCGTTGAGTGCTTCCAGGGAGATGAGAAAGGCATAGGCGACAACCTCCGCGCCCAGACCGCGCACGAGGTCGCCGGCAGCAGCCGCAGTGCCACCGGTCGCAATTACGTCGTCATGGATTAGCACCCGGTCGCCTGGCTTTAGCGCATCTGCGTGCATTTCGATGCAGTCGGTTCCGTATTCCAGGTCGTATGATTTCCTGGCCGTCTGCCAGGGTAGCTTGCCTTCTTTGCGCACCGGTATGAACCCGCTTCCCAACTCGTCGGCGATCATCGCACCCAAGATGAAGCCTCTAGACTCAATACCCACGACGTGCGTAATGCCGCGATTCTCGAACGGCGATACGAGCAAACGAACGGCCTGCCGCAGCAAGTCCGGTGATGCGAGAAGTGGCGTGATGTCCTTGAACTGGATGCCCGGCTCAGGAAAGTCGGGCACCGACCGAATCGACGCGGCCAGCTCGGCGCTCGTCATCGCGAGGAGGTCTCCGCCAGGCTGAGCGTCTTCTCCATGTCCTCTTTGTAGTCGCGTATCGCGCGGTATATCGCGCTGGCAACGTAGGTCTGGCCTTTGTCGGACGCCAGAAACCTCGCCTCTTCCTTATTGGTGATAAACCCGGTCTCCACCAGAACTGCCGGCATGGCGGCGGTCCACAACACCATGAACCCGGCCTGCTTGACACCACGGCTGCTTCTGTTCACTCGGTCCTTGAACTGCTTTTCGATACGAGAGGCGAGCATCTCGCTGTGATGCATGTAGCCGCTCTGCGCTAGCGCCAGTCGAATGTTGCCCTCGGAGGTGTACTCCTTGTACCTATCCGGATTCGACTCCAGATTGATTACCGAATTCTCTCTGTCCATGACCTCGCGCGCGGCGGCGGTCTTGTGCAACCCAAGAAAGTAGGTTTCGGTCCCCTTCGCATTACGGTTGCGCGCGGCGTTGACGTGGATGGATACAAAGAGCTTTCCACCAGATTCGTTGGCGATCTTTCCGCGGTCGTGCACCTCAACAAATCGGTCATCTTCGCGCGTGTACACGACGCGTAGACCGAGTTCAGACTCCAGGTATCCCCCCAGCTTTTTCGCGATACCGAGGACGATGTCTTTCTCTCTGTATCCAAAGCGGACGGCTCCCGGGTCTTTGCCTCCGTGCCCGGCGTCGATCACGACGGTATCCAGCAGCCATCGCTTGCGGGCGCCCTCGGTCGGTCCCTTCGGCGTCAGCGGCACAGCGGCGATCGCCGGTGTCTCCTGAACACGTTTCAGTCCAATAAGAATGTCGGTCGTCCCCCGATCGCGATAGGCCGAGACGTCAAAACTCCCATTCACGCCAAAGCGGAAAACAAGGTTACCACGCTTCGCCTGAAGCTGGTTGTGCTTCACCGGCTCAGGCAAAGAAGGCGGCGAGAACGAGTCCGCGACGCGCGAGCCAAAAAGAGTGAGTTCGTACGTGCCGCTGCCCACAGGCTGCGCATCTGAAAAGGCGTTCACTTTTTCGGACGTGTGGATCCGCAAGACATAGCCTTCGCCATCCGAGCGGGTCGCCATTGAAACGCGAGTGACCGTCGACGACACACCTTTAACCGGTGAGTTGCCAGCGACCAGGGTTGCCGTCTCAGACGGAAAAACCGCGCTTGCAGCAACCGTCGGGGCTACAAGAAGCAACAGCGCAAAAATCCAATAACGAGAATGGTCCATGCCAGTGCGTGTGGCGCGCCCTCAAGCGTATTCCTACCGGTTACACAGCCTTAATGCAGGACTGTGTCGAAGCAAAACGGATGCCGTAAACACTTGAGGTATCGGCACTTGCCGCTTCGCGCGTAAAAATCTCGCCGTGGTGGACGCGCGGGTGGTGGGCTTGAAAGATACGACGGCCCCGGCTTTCGAAAAAAGCCGGGGCCGTAAGTCAAGCAAACAAAGGACTAGTCGCGGGGCCTACCAGTCGTACCGGTTTTCGCCGAGCAACTCCGCTTTGCGGCGCTCGATGATGTCGGCCCGACGCTCCAATCTCTCTTGCAGCGCGCCCTGCTGTTCCTCAAGTCGCTCCTGCAGTTCTGCGACACGCTCGCGGCGCGTCTCCAGTTTGGCATCGAAAATCTCGCTGAGCAGGGCGTCGAGTTCACGCTCAAGTTCGGCGCGCTCATTCCCTTCAGCGCTACGCACGCGTCGTGCAAGCCTTCGACTCTCCTGTTCCTTCTTCATGATCTCGGATGAGGAACCAAAAAAGGCAAACGAGTCACCCAGGTGCATCAGGCGATCGCTCAGGTCACTTGTGTCGAACTCGAACTCACCGTCACCGCCACGGAAGAAGACGTTCTTCCGGGCATCATCGAAACCAAGGGAGTAGACCTGGTCGTTGTCCCGGTGTATCCGAATTCGTCCGTCGAGATTGACGTCAATATCACCGAAGCCCATTTCCTCCAGGTACTCCTGGAGATCCATTCCGTCGGGCATCTCTTCTCCGTTAACCCAGACCCGGTCGTCATCGATCTTGATACTGACGCTCTTCTTTTCCTTCTTGGGGCCGTCTTGGGCTGCGACGTATGCTGGTGCGAGGGCTACGACCAGCGCGAGCACGCCAACCGAGAGCATTCGATAGTGGGTAATTTTTGTAGCGGTGTTCATGTTCAATTATCGCTTCTGAATTACAGTCTGGTTATCGGTGCGGTCTGCTGTGTGGGTGGCAACTAGTGTCGCGATCCGACGAGCTCCTTGAAGCGCGCCTCGATCATCTGATCTCGTTTCCGGTAACGTTGGTCGAGTAATCGCTGCAGCTCTTCGAGTCGATTCTCAAGAAGCACGATCTCCCGCTTTCGATTCTCCTGCTTGAGATCGAAAAACTGGCTCAGGAGACCATGAAGTTCGTTCTCCAGACCGGTACGCCGCTCACTCTGCGGGAGGAGGAGGATCGCCTCCGCAAGCTGTTGGGTACGTGCAAAAATCTGCTGCTCTTCGATATATCCGGCATAAAGCTTCGGGTCTTCCTGCTGTACGCCGTACCAGTAGCTCTGCAGTTCCAGGTGCGGCAGGACGGCTGCGGTCTGGGCGGCCTGGACCGCGCCTGCCTTCAGCGCTGCCTGCTCCATCTGACTTGCGCCATCGATGTCGGCTGCAAGCTCGTTCAACTGTGTCACGAGTTGCCGATTCGCGTAGCTCGGATTCGGGTTCCGAAGCTTTGATTCGCCAAGCGACACAACGGGCGTTCCGTAGTCCACGAGCTCCTGCGGGCTGATCTGACGAACGTCGGCCCGCTGGACGCGATAGAAAACGTTACCCAACTGCACGACCTGCGCCTCGTCGCCCGTCCACGAGAACAGGAATTCCTGCCGCGCATCAAGACCCGACGGCAAGTTCTTCAGGCTGACGACCTGACCGTTGACGCTCAACTCACCGTCAGCGAACCGCAGGGTCCATGAGGACGGTTGCGCAGCGAGGGCCGGCGCAAGCAGGACGCAAACCGCCACACCAAACTTCATTGCGCCAACTGAGCGCACAAGGTTTGTTCGGAGTGCTGAACGGAGATTCATTCGGAATGTCCCTTGAATTGTGGTTCGGATTATCGTTCCCAGTTTCATGCTTGCGAACAGTTGAGTAACGAACGGACGGGCGTCACCGATTATTGTTGTTGCCGGAAGACGCGGCTCGTATGCCAGGCCGCGTTGCTGTTGTGGGTAGCGACTCGAGTGGAACCGCGGGCGCGCCCCAATCAAGGTCATCGCCCGACTGCCGGAGCATCTCGATACGCTTCTGCAGCAATCGGATGTCTGCCGGATCCTCCCAGGCAGGGATGCTGTCAGCAAACGCTGCCTCAATCAACTCAGGCTGCAGGCGTCCGGAAGACGCGAGCTGATCCCGCGAAGCCGCTGGCTCAGCGCTCGGGTCTATCGCGGCTACAGTCTCACGGCGCGTATTCGTGGCCAGATCGGAGCGCGGTGAAACCGCTTCTCGTTCCGCGCCAAGGCCCACCGCATCGTCCTCATCGGCGAAGGCGGGGACGTTCCCCTCTTCCAACGGCGCGCGCAACTCCGCTTCGGCTGACGGGGCGCCGGGCTCTGCACCGCTGCGCGTGTAACCCAGGTAGGCAGCGCCGACGACAACGATCGCGAAGGCAGCAGCTACGGCTGGCCGCCATGACTGCAGTCGCTGAAGCGACCAGATCGGGATGATCCTGGCATGCGGTTTAGGAGCCGCTTCAGCGGCCCGCGCAACAATCGCGTCTATCACCGCTACGTCGGGAGCCAACCGCTCCCGTCGATCTAACACAAACTTTGCCTCACCCATCAGCTTCTCCTCTCTCGTCTCTTCTGGAGTGAGGTCCTCCGGCGAGACGCCCTCCCCCGGGTCATAAAGCTTGCGTACTAATTGTAGCTTTTTGTCCTGTAGCTCTCGGTCCATGTTCTGTCTAGCGGATTGGCCTTTCTTCATGTCGCACCTCCCAGGTCATACCCGGCCAGGTTGCTTCGGTCTGACGCCTGCATCATGCGCCGCAGGTTGAGCAGCGCGTATCGCATTCGACCAAGTGCCGTGTTTATCGAGCAGTCGGTCATCTCTGCGATCTCGCGAAACGTCAGTTCTGATTCGTGCCGCAGCAGCAGCACCTCGCGCTGCTCGGCAGGTAGTTGATCGATGCATTCGCCGAGCCACTCACGTTGCTCAGCGAGGTGAATCAGGTCATCAGACGACAGCTCGGCATCGGGCAGTCGATCCCAAAACGAATCTCCCTCCTCCTGGCCGTTCGAGACGTCTGACCACTTCTTGCGGCTACGCAGGTGGTCGAGCGCGGCGTTGCGCGCAATTCGCATAACCCAGTTGATCCATTTGCCCTGCCGCGTATAGGAGCCACGGTCGTTCGACAGTGCCCTGATCACGCGGAAGTACGTTTCTTGAAACAGGTCGTTGGCCGTACTGCGATCGCGCACCATGCCCATCAGGTAGCCGAAAACGCGCTCCTGATGGCGCTCAACAAGGTTGCGAAAAGCAACCTCGTCACTGCGCTCCAGATATCGAGAAACCAGTTCCTCGTCCGTTACATCCATATGGACGTTGATAGCAATTCGGGGCGTGCTGCACTGTACCTCGCTCGCAGCCAACGCCAGAATAACGACTGGCAGGCGCCAATATTGTGCCCGGCAGACCCAGGGGGACAGGCCGGCTGTCGTTTCTTCGGATGCTATTGCCGGTCAGCCAGGCAAGTTCCAAGCAGCTCAGCAACGTCAGCTACTCCAATCACCTCTATTCCCGATCCACACCCCGGGCTATCCTCTTGCAGGCCAATCGATTGAACAGATTTGTTCTGATCATCTCCTTCCTGATTCTCTGAAGGAATGACTACGCGCCTGAACCCAAGGCGGGCAGCCTCGGCAATTCGCTGTTCCATTCGGTGGACCGGCCGTAGTTCTCCGGCCAATCCGACCTCCCCGATTACTACTGTGTCTGCTGCCACAGGGCGGTCACGCGCAGCAGAGGCCAGCGCCAGGAGGACGCCCGCATCCGCGGCCGGTTCATCCACACGTGCCCCGGCAACGGCATTAACGAATACGTCGTGGTCGGCTAGACGTACGTTGGCGCGCCGGGCCAGCACAGCGATGAGCATCTGCAGCCGACGCATCGCAAAACCGGTAGCAGTGCGTTGCGGCGTGCCGTAGGCGCGATCCGAAACTAGCGCCTGCATCTCGATGAGTACCGGCCGCGTCCCCTCGACGGCAGATATGACGACCGACCCGGAGACCTCGGCGCGCCGGCAGGCCAGGAAGCGGGCGCTTGGGTTCTCCACCTCCCTGAGACCAACGCCCGACATCTCAAATACACCAATTTCATTGGTAGATCCGAATCGGTTCTTTACGGCGCGAAGCACACGAAACGAATGATGCCGGTCGCCCTCGAACTGCACGACGGCGTCTACCGTGTGCTCTAGCACCTTGGGACCTGCAATGACACCCTCTTTGGTAACGTGCCCGACGAGTAAGACGGGTACCTCCATCTGCTTGGCGAGCCGCTGCAGCGCAACGGCGCAGGAGCGAATCTGGATCACGCTACCCGGTCCGGCCGGCACATCAGACGAATGCACTGTCTGAATCGAATCGATAATCACGAGTCGCGGCTCTGTAGCCGTCACGGCATCCGCAATTCGCGCGACGTCGGTCTCAGCGAACACATGTATGTCGCGGGCGCTGATACCTAGTCGATCCGCGCGCATCTTGATCTGCCGCGGAGACTCTTCGCCTGCAACGTACAGCACCTGGCCCGCTTGCAGGCGCTCGGCTACCATCAGCATGAGCGTACTCTTTCCCATCCCGGGTTCACCCGCAACCAGGACGAGCGAGCCCCCAACGATTCCGCCACCGAGAACCCGATCAAACTCGCTCCACCCAGATACGAGGCGAGGCGCCGCCGACGTCGACACTTCCGCCAATGGCTCGGGGCGGCCACCTGCGCCGTCGGTGCCGTACCCGCGGCCACTACCGTTTGGACGAGCGGATGGGACCGCCTCCTCGACCATCGTATCCCATTCTTCGCACGCGGGGCATCGACCCATCCAACGGGCGGAAGTGTGTCCGCATGCCGCACACACGTGTACAAACCGTTGACGCGGCTGGCGCTTTTTGCCCACTGTCGTCTGAATCGTACGCTCTTCGTTCATGGTTCTCTCACAGATCGATCACTTATGAGGCCAGTTTCTGCCCGAGATGTGACAACAGCGTGGCACCGTAAGTAATCCCTATTTTGGTACCAATTGTGCTCACGGAATGCTCAGCGTTCCGCATAAGTCCCGCCCCCGCCTTTGAATGTCGGCTAACACCATCCGCGTCCTTGAACCGTTTATTGCGCTTGGACGCTTCTTTCTGTTGCTGGCCCGCGCTTTCCGCTCGCTGCGGGAAGTAGCGCGCTACTGGAAGAACATCTTTGAGCAAATGGTGCACATCGGCATCGAATCGATCCCGATCGTCGCGCTGGCAGCACTGTTTTCGGGAGCGGTGACGACCGTTCAGACTGCTCACCAGCTGGTCTCCCCGTTTATCCCCGTCTCGATCATCGGAGCGGTCGTCGTACCGTCGGTAGTGCTCGAACTGGGCGCGGTCGTCACGGGATTCCTGCTGGCTGGCCGCGTCGGGGCGCGAATCGCGGCGGAGCTGGGCACCATGCGGGTGACCGAACAAATCGACGCGCTCGAAGCGATGGGACTCAACTCGGTCGGGTATCTGATCGTACCGCGTGTTGTAGCCGGGGTCCTGATGTTTCCGGTACTCTACGTCGTCGCGTGCGTAGTCGCAATCGGAGGAGGGATCTTCGTCGGCCACTACACGGGAGAAGTGCCCGCCGGAGAGTTCATTGCGGGCGCCCGCGAGTTTTTCCGACCGTTCGACGCCACGTTCGGGCTTCTGAAGTCACTTGTGTTCGGATTCGTCATCACGGCCGTCTCGTGCTACAAGGGCTACTACACGCGTGGCGGTGCCGAGGGTGTCGGCCGCGCAACGACAGAGGCCGCCGTCACAAGCTGTGTCTACCTGCTCCTCGCCGATCTCGTCCTCGCCGCGACGCTACTCTGATCCTCCGAATTGATCCAACTTCAGGACATACACAAGAGCTTCGGCGGGACACCGGTGATTAAGGGCGCTTCCCTCGAGGTACGCGAGGGCGAGACCCTTGCCATCATCGGGCGTTCGGGCTCTGGCAAAAGTGTGCTGATGAAGCACATGATTGGACTACTCAAACCGGATTCGGGGATCGTCCACGTTGACGGCGTCGACTTGAACACGGTTTCGTACAAGCAGCTGCAGATGGTCCGCCGCAACTTCGGTGTACTCTTCCAGGGTGGCGCGTTGTTCGACTCGATGAACTCGTTCGACAACGTGGCCTTCCCGATTCGCACGTTCTCAAACCTGAGCGAGACGGAGATCAGCGAACGCGTACTCGAGTGCCTCGAGATGGTCGAACTCCCGGATGTCGGCCCGAAGATGCCACCCGAACTTTCGGGGGGCATGCAGAAGCGGGTCGCGCTCGCGCGGGCAATTGCGATGCGACCGCGATACATCATGTACGATGAACCGACAAGCGGCCTTGACCCGGAGACGTCGAACACGATCGACCAGCTGATCAAGAGTCTGACCGACAAGCTGCGGGTAACCAGCGTAGTGGTGACGCACGACATGCACTCCGTGCTGACGATCGCGGACCGGGCCGCGTTCATCAACGAGGGCGTGATCTGGTGGATCGGGACAATACCCGAGCTACACGCGTGTACCGACAAGACACTATGCGACTTCGTCCGCGCAAACGAATACCAGATCGGTGAAGGGCGAGCTGCATACAAAGACAACCCATGAAATACTCTAACGAACTCAAGGTTGGTCTGGCAATCGCCATCGCGGTCGTCGCGTTTGTCCTCGGCGTGCGATACTTCAAGGACGTGCCGCTCTTCACCGGGCAGTACGACATGTACACGGAGGTTGCTGACGCCAAGGGGCTCATCCCGGGAAACCCGGTAAGAATCAATGGTGTGAAGGTAGGCTCGGTGCGCAAAGTGCACTTCGAGCAGGATCGCAATCTTGTGCGCGTCGACTTCCAGGTCAACCGGGACGTTGTACTACCGCAGGGTACAACTTGCACGATCTCGGGGATTGACGCGCTAACCGGTGTGCGCATTGAGCTCGAGCTTGGCGACCCGGGAAACCCGCGGATCAATCCCGGTGACGTCGTGCCCAGCGCAGATCAAGACCAGGACTTCGCGAGCCAGCTCGTCGAGCGGGCGCCTCTGCTTGTTGACCAGGTCGACTCCGTGTTGTTCGGCATCGAGGGCACAATCGGGGATGTCCGTGGCCTCATTGGCGACCCCGACTCCGATCTACGCACGTCGATGGCAGCATTGAGGAGCAGTGCCGTCACCCTGGGCGACCTGCTACGTGAGGAGAAGTCCAACATCTCGGGCATCCTTACGAACGTCAACGCAGTCTCAAGCGACCTTTCAGCCATAACCAGCCAGCAGCGAGACTCGATCGCGATGGCAATTTCACGCCTGAACGGTGCGATGAACTCCATGGAGTCGACGATGTCGTCGCTCGAATCAACCACAGGGCAACTTGACGCGATACTCGCCCGTATCGACGACGGCTCGGGCACGCTTGGCAAGTTGATCAACGACCCCGCTCTTTATAACCGACTCGACTCGCTCGTAACCGGACTTGACGAACTCCTGGCGGATTTCAAGAAGAACCCCCGGCGCTATCTTCGCGAGATGAAAATCGTTGACCTGTTCTAAGATCGAATGGCAATGACAGCTGAAGACTATGACAAGGCCCTGGCGCTATTTCACGAGTGGACAGAGGGAGACAGCCTGCGCCGGCACGCGTACGCCGTAGAGGCGGCAATTGCCGGATACGCCAAACGCTACGATGAGGACGAATACCTGTGGCGCATGACGGGACTGCTTCACGACATGGACTACGAGAAGCACCCAACCGCTGAGGAACACCCGTACACGGGAGTGGCAGCGCTGCGAGACCTCGGTTATCCTGAAGAAATGCTCGAGGCGATTATGGGTCACGCCACGTACTCAGGCGTAGAGCGCAAGTCGTTATTGGCAAAAGCGCTGTTTGCCGTCGACGAACTCGCCGGGTTCATCACCGCCGTGGCTTACGTACGGCCCGACAAACTCAACGGGATGACGCCGAAGTCCGTCAAGAAAAAGCTCAAAGACAAGCGCTTCGCCGCAGCAGTGTCGAGGGAGGATATCCGGCAGGGTGCGGAGGAACTCGGCGTCGAGTTGGACGCGCATATTCGGCTCGTGATCGAGAGCATGACACATGAGTCCGA
>JANQRN010000307.1 GCA_028284545.1 Rhodothermales bacterium
ATCTGAACTGAGATCCACGAACTGAACGCCCGCCTCGGGTGCCCTGTCACAGCCTACCATCAACGCTGACAACGTCACCAGCGTGAAAGCAAAAACAAACGTCGAAGCTACGCCAACAGATTTCAAGACTACCTCCGCGACAATCGCCGCATTATCGGAGCCACCCTCAGATCGCTGTGGCCGGGCTCGCCCAGGAAGCCTGACCGACGAGGTTGAATGCCTTCAGGTAGTACGCGATGCGATCTTCGATCGCCGCGACAACATAAGAATCTGGGTCAAGCTCTCCGCTTACGTTCTCGTACAGCGTGTGACGGGCCTCCTGGACGACCGATGACCGCCATACATATCTGCTGCCGGTACGCATCAACCAGTCCTGACGAGGCGGCGCGAGGTCCTCAAAGGTAGCCCCTGCAGCCTGCTCGTCGGCGGACAGCCATTTTCGCCACCTGTTGCTGTCAACTACGGCAGTCTTTAGTGCTTGGCGAAACCGTGAGTCGCAACCCAGTTTCCGCTCGATTGCGGCAAGGCGCAGAAGTGCCTGAACTTCGACGTCAGCAAACTCGGGACCGACGTTGGCCCCTCCCATGCCAGCGGCCGGGTAGTCAGCCGGGTTGTCAACGAAGTCGGTGTAGTGACCCTTAATCGTGGATCCGAAGGGTCGTACGATCTCGGCTAGCGCACGCGCCTCTGTTGCGTCGAATCGCGTGGTATGCAGATCTGTCCCGACGCGGCCAACAAAAAACGCGGGCCATGCTGACTCGAGACCGGCCGCGCTGAGTGCTTCGTACAATCTGTCAACAAAGGCGATGAAACGACTTCGATCAGCCATTCCACCATGCACCTCTTCAGTGCCTACCTCATACGCGACCGCCGGGTATTGGTGCATCAGCCGATACCGTTCCGCATCCGTTATGAGCTCAACTGTTCGCGCAACGAGCTCCTCCAATCCAACTTCGCCCGGCCTACCAGGGTCAACCGTGGCGTCGATATGCAGAAGGCCGTACCCGGAATCGATACACGCCTCTAGTGTCGCGCGGGCGGCAGCCATCGTGTCGGCATACGACCACTGCTCCGAGTAGTGAAGATCTTTGGTCCAGGGACCGCAATGATCAAGACCAACATATACGGGGACTTCGGTGCCGAGCTGATCAACTTCGACCCGCAAGAACTCGGTTAAGGTATCGGGTGTCCACCCCGTGTATCCGCCATCCAGGTCTACCTGGTTCAGTGTAGCGGCGAACATCATCGGAGCATCCAGACGATGGGCCGCGCGCACCGCAGCCTGAGTGACAGCGGCCGAATTGGGGCACACCGCGAGCAGCGTAGCGGGCACCCGCCTGGCCAACAGCCTGGCTACTAGCGAAGCAACAGGGGAATCGCTATTCGACCGGTCAGATTCTCGCTCGGACATTTCGCATGATACGAATCCCGCGAGCGCCTCTCAGCGTGACGCAGTACTTGAGTAGTACTCGTAGGAGAACCGAACGTGTCCCAGCTCGGCGCCATCGCCGTCATACACGGTGATGCGTGAAACCTGGCCCTGGTCGTCGTAGGTGACCTTCTCGGTGCCCTGTTCGATGAGGTCGAACCTGTTGTAGCGAAGAGGTGGGGACTGGCTGATCAGACGCCCGGCCTTGTCAAACGTGCGGGCAACAACGCGAGGGAGTACGCTCTGCTCAACGCGTTGGAGGTTGCCGCCAGAATCGTACTCGAACGAATAGGTGTCCAGGCCGCGTCGTATCGACGCCATCTGCCCAGCGGCGTTGTAATCCCAGGTAACCGTCGAATAGAGCTCGGGCGTGTCGCGAGAGGCGATCTGATACTGTACGACACGACCTTCAGAGTCCCGCGCAACGATGTTTTCCGCCACGCTGCTGTCAGCCATGACATACTGCTCCCGGACGACGAAGTCATCGTATCGAATCGTCATATCAAACCCGTCGCCGCTGTTTCGATTCTGACTCACAACGCGGGATACGTTGCCATCAGCGTCGCGGGTTATGCTGAACACGTCCTCCAGCCAGATGAATTCCGATATTCTCCCGTCTCCGTCGAACTTGATGTAAGCGTCGTCGCACTGTTGACTGCGCCGGCTCTTGCCCGGAGTGCAACCCTGCCACGCCTTGAGCGTGCCGTCATCGTGATACCTGAAGGTCTGGTACCGACCGTACGGTAGGCGTTCAGGGTAGAATGTCTCCGCAATCGATGCGACGGGCACGTCTTCCGGCGCCCGTACGGGACGCCACTCAAGCAAGCGACCAGCTGCGTCGTACTTGAAAGACTCCCGCTGAACCTGCTTACCCGTCTGCGGATCAAGGTAGACGGTTGCCGTAATCTGTCCATGTGAGTTCACGAGCGAGAATGAACGGTGTACCACTCGCTCTGACCCGGCAGACATGTCGACGCGCGTAACCTCTCTACGAATCTTGCGGACGCCACGCTGCCAGAGCCCGTCGGATTCATAGTATGAGCGGTTGATCATGCCCCGTAGCGGCAGCATCTCGATCTCCCAGTTCCCAAACCAGTGCTTTTCGAATCCCGTCTGTTGCGGGCCAAAGTGCGCATCCCAGGAATACTGAGCCTGCGTCACCTGAGCCGTGGTCAACACGGCTGAGAGGAACACAAAGCCAGCCAGCAGGGGCCTTAGTGACCGGCGGGCAGACGTTATAGTTGGGAGCTTCGGTGGCCGCATGTCGATGGGAGCAGTCCCGCTATTATCGGCGTGGCCCTTTCGCTCCTATATTGATGGGCTCTTAACCCGAATCAACAGAACATTCAACGCTCCCCGGCGAACAAAAAGGGTAGGAGTTTGCTACGGTTGGCCCGCGAACCGTATTTTTCGGCCCCTTTGTCGCGAGCGCCGAATCTGGGCTATCCCGGACGCTCTCGGCACGATCCCGTAGCTCAGTTGGAAGAGCATCTGACTTTTAATCAGAGGGTCCCAGGTTCGAGCCCTGGCGGGATCACAACACCCTGCCCGGGTGGCGGAATTGGTAGACGCGCCGTCTTGAGGGGGCGGTGCCCTTTTGGGCGTGCTGGTTCGATTCCAGTCCCGGGCACTCTTCGCGACGATCCCGCGCTTGAACCGAGCAGTATCTCGTCGAGCGCCAGGATCATTTCGCTGGTACTCACTACGTCAAACTGGTAGACCAGCGGCTCTTGCTTCCGCCCGCGCGCCCGCTCGACGATCAAGACGTTTCCGTACGGTCGGCTCGCCGCAAGCAATTCGTCATCCGCCTCCGCCGTCAACCCGCGTCGTTCACGTAGCTCGCGAAAGAGACGAAACTCGCGTGAACCCGTAATGACTGCAACTCCTTCAA
Source organism: Rhodothermales bacterium (assembly GCA_028284545.1). Lineage (GTDB taxonomy): Bacteria > Bacteroidota > Rhodothermia > Rhodothermales > JABDKH01 > JANQRN01. Next base: position 3,321 of record JANQRN010000307.1, read on the forward strand.
GTTGCTCACGCTGGTGCAGGTAATTCAAGGCGGACCGGAACGGAGAACCACAACTCCCCCGACCGAGGACGATCACGTACCGAGAAGCCGGGAAACGCCTTGAGATCTCCTGTGCACGAGACGGCGTCAGCTGTGGCAGATTGGCACCTGCCTTCTGTTTATCCGTCAGCGCCGCGCCCATCCGATCAACCGCGATCGCGACAACCATCACCGTCGCGACGGCTACAACTAGTCCCCTCCACATCTTACGCATGACGCACCCGGGTTATTCATGGCTCCACTCCAACGCCAGCTCTACCAACGTCCATTTCAGGGTACGCCCGTCGTCAGCACTCGATTGCACGACGTAGTAGAAGCTGTTTCCGTCGACCCCTGACTCGTTCAGACCGAGACGCCGCATCAGGTCGTACTTCACTTCGATAATATCTACGAGCTCGTGTGCCGCGTCGAAAACGAAGTGCCTCCGCACTCGCTGTCGGTTCCTGGGAATCTGCTCCCCAGCCTGTGTAGCCATCTGTCCGTCAGCCCGGATCGCCACAACGTAGTCGTCCAGCGTTCGCACGGCCTCAGTTCGGCTATTCTGCAGCACGTATCGCAGCATCCGCCCGTCGAAGAAACTGCGGTTGATTTCTTCTCGACCTACAAACTCCATTGGCGCGGACCGGTACCCCTTCGCGGGCAGATCAATGCGGCCGCCGGTGTGCTTGACCAAGTCGAGCGTACGGATAGCATTCTCATTCGGGTACACGTAATAGAGTCTGTCATCACGTCTGCCAATTCCACCACCGCCACCCACTACGTGCAGAGCCGATGTCGCCATGTTGGATGGCGCGGCGGCCAGCGTATCTCCACTTGCAGTGTCAAACCCACGTATCAAGTACGTAAAGCTTTGTCCGGTAAACGCAACGACCCACGAACCCCAGACCACCATGTCGTGTGGACCGCCAGGCGCCCCGGGCCACTCCCCCTGAAGTACACCGGTTGTATCGAAGGCCATGTATTTCGACTGACCGTTGTCGCGCAGAAACACGCTCGAACCCGAGACCCGCGCGACCCCCGGTGCATCGTACTCGCCGGGGCCAGGTCCCCACCCGCCGAGGATCATCCGCTGATTTCCCGTGGCGTCGTAGAGAACGACGTTGGCCACCTCTGCCGAGACGACGACAAACGAACCGTCGTCAAAGAAGTCCATCGAGGAAACATCCGAGAGCAGCGCAAGCGGTTCGTTTAACTCGAGCCTGCGCCGCTCGGCCAATTGAAGTACGCCCCTGGTACCCTCCACCACGACGGGCTCGCTGGGAAGCGGCAGGTCCTGAGCCTGTATCGCCGTCGGAGTAAGAAAACAGGTAACAGCGACAGCAGTCGCGAGTGCCCGGCTCAGACGGCAGCCGCGGCAGCCGCCCCGCATAGGGCGGCCGACACGGCACGGTCTTCCGTCTAGAAGAGGTCGCGCAAGCACTGCCATTCTGAACCTGTTTCACATGTGACTGTGCCTTTTGGCGGAATGCCGAACTCACCTTCTATGGTGACCTTCCAGATCTTGCACCCCAGTCGCGGATAGCCGTCACTGCAGTCGACGTCTGCCGCGGTGGATACGGCGGTTGCCGCGACTGCGTCATCTGAAGCCGGTACCGCAGACGATACGAGGATCGCTAGCACGGCCGCACCCGCCAGCTTCGCGACCCGGCCTGATCGAAAGGTCTCCACTACACGTTTCCCCATCACTCACCTCCAGTTCTTGGTTGTCGATCGACGCACTTCGGTATTCCCGTTGCGCGTTCGGGACTAAGACACGTGGGTCGGCATCCGCGTAACCGTTACCCCCGAAAAACGTCCAACAATCAACTATTGACTTAATACTAAGTAAGTAGTATTATGATTGCGGCCACAGCAGAACGCCGGCCACCGCAATCCGGAAAACACAGCCACGTCGTCGGCACGCCCATGAAAAAGCGCTCTCTCTTTCCGCTTGGCGAGACAGAACTCGAGGTGCTCCAGATTGTCTGGGAGCTTGGAACCGCAAGCGTAAATGACGTTCGCGACCGCATCTCGCAGTCTCGCAACATTGCCTACACGACGGTCATGACGGTGATGCGAAACCTGACGGACAAGGGCTACCTGGAATACAGGAAAGACGGCGCGGCGTATCTCTACTCCGCAAAGCAGACCCGCGAAGAAGTCAGCTCACAGATTCTCGATCAACTTGTCGGCAAGATCTTCGACGGATCCTCGAGCGCCTTGGTCCAGACGCTCGTCAAGCGCGAATCCCTCACCAACGCCGAGCGCCAGGAGATCCTTCATGCGTTGGCTGAACTCGACAAGGGTGAATCATGACCAACACACTCACAGTCCTACTGGACGCGGTCGCAAATCTCGGGCAGCAGAGCCTGGTGTGGTTCTGGGCACCGGTTGCGCTCTGGTCGATTGTTGCCGGGGCGATCCTGTTTGCCGGTCGCGCCGCAGGAAACCCCATCCTCATGCGTCCGGTGTTGCAACAGGTCATCACCGCGCTACCTGTCGGCATACTCGCGAGTGCGGTCATCGCTGCCGCGGGCGGGCCGGGTGCGGTCCAGGTCTTTCAGCTGCCAGTGCTCCCGGAATCCGTCGCAACGGGATCACAGTCGACCGGCGGGGTTTCGCTGCTCCAGCCTATCTATCTCACGGTGGCATTCACAACGCTTATCGTGTTGATCGTAGCAATAAGACGACTTGCGCTGCTCGTACATCAAACGATCGTCACGCACCGAGCCGTGGCCGCATTGCGCCTCAACTCTGACGATCAACTAACTGTAGCCGCCCGTCGTCTGGTTCCAGAGTGGCGTCAGCGGCACCAGGTCTACGTAGCCCGATCGGAAGCCGCTGATGTTCCGTTCGCCGCAGGCTGGCTCAGACCCGTTATTGTCTTGCCCGCTGGCCTCGAGGTATCGTCCCAGATCAAGATGGCGCTTTTGCACGAGCTAGCGCATATCCGTCGGCACCACGCCACCTCTCGGTGGATCATGAGAGCGATCAGGGATGCCTTCTGGTTTCATCCGCTCGTCGCGCGCGCATACGATACGACGACGACGCTGCAGGAATGCGAGTGCGATCACGATGTACTCAACCGCGACCACATGGAGCCTACGTCATACGCGGGTTTCCTTTTTGCGATTGCCGACGCCCCCGCAGTATCGCGTACACCAGGCCGACTGATTGGTACAGCCTTCTACAGCTCACCTCAACAGCTCACACAACGAATCTCAGCTATGAAGAAAATGCAGCAGCTCAGCAACCGACGATCCAGCCTCATTTCAGGAATGTCACTTCTCCTCGTCGTCGGACTAATGGCGTGTTCTGAAGTCGGCACGCCCGACATCACCTCGATTGACGCCGAGGGTCCGGTTACCGCGACGATGACAGACAAGATTGAAACGGAAGGTGTCGAGCTACCTGAACTGATTGGTGGAATCCAGAGTCTGAATGTGGTTTATCCTCGAGTGGCAAAGGAGGCCGGCATCGAAGGACGCGTCCTCGTCTCGTTCGAGGTGGACGAACAGGGTAACGTCGTATCCACAGAGATTGTGAGGGGAATTGGAGGCGGAGCCGACGAAGAGGCAGCCCGCGCAATCAAGGAGGCAAAGTTCAAACCCGCCACCGCCGACGGAACACCAATCCGCGCAAAGCTGACGATTCCCGTTACGTTCAAACTGGAGCAGGAATAGGAGGGTTGAGGGTTGAGGGTTGAGGGTAAGGTAGCGTTGGCGGCGCAGCGCGCAAGTGAATCTGTAGAGCGCGGCTAGGTCTTGCCGGATTGTTGTCCCCTGACTAGCCCCGCGGCGACAGCCAGATCCTGCACGGCGTTCCCGACCGACTTGAAGAACGTCACCTCTTCGTCGTTGACGCGACCGCTCTTGCGACCCAACACTAGCTCCCCAAGCTGCGCATGGATCTGCTCCTCAGAAATATGGCCGGCGGCGATCGCCTGCAGGATGTCGCCGGCCTCAGCAAGGCAGCCCGCAGCATCATCGACCACGACGCGACTGCGGCCGACCGTCTCTGGCGGCACCTCGGCCATCGTGGGCTTGTAGGAGCCTACCCCGTTCACGTGCACGCCAGCCCCGATCTCGTCATCACTAAAAACAGGAGTGCTTGACGACGTGGCCGTGCAGATTATGTCGGCTTCGGCGATTCTGGATCGAGCGGGTTGTGCAACGATCTGAACGTTGAGTCGAGCCGACATCCGTTCCGCGAATTGATTCGCTGATTCCGCGCCTCGCGCGTAGACCAGGGCGAGTTCGATTGGGCGCACCGCGCACATCGCCTCGAGCTGGGTTTCCGCCTGGCGTCCCGCGCCGAACAGGACAACGATCTTGCTGTCGGGGCGAGCAAGATACTCAGTCGCCAGCCCTGCACCCGCTCCCGTTCTGACGGCGGTGAGATGTTCGGCCTCGATTGTCGCGAGCATTTCTCCGGAGTCCGCGTCGATGAGCAAGACGGTCGCGATCGACCTGGGCAGTCCGCGGCCAGGGTTGCGTGCATGCAGCGTGATGATCTTGATACCCAGAAGACCGTCGCGCGATCGAAACGCCGGCATCGTAAACAAACCGCTCTCGGTTTCGGGGATGTCAAACCAGGAGCGAACCGGCACCCGCGCCTGCCCGGTTGCCAACTCCGCAAATGCTTCGCGCATCCAGCCGATCGCATCACTCATGCGCAGCGATGCACGCACCCTTTCGTCACTCCAGAATCGGTCGGCTTGCACGAATATGTACGTTTGGTGAGGTTTCCCGCCGGGCGAGACAAATTTAGTACATTGATTTGTTCGCATCCCACCAGTTCGAGCATGTCGACCCTCGTTAGCGACTCTTCGGATAAGAGCAGCGTCCCGTTCCTGCGCGGCATTCTCACCCAGTCACTGATTGACGTTGGGCTATCGTTCGACGAGGCATACACTCTCGCTGATGATGTCAGGACGGATCTGAGTGAGGTGGATGAGATCTCAACCAGTGATCTCAAGGAGCTCGTCGTAGACAGGCTGAAGGAGCGCGAAGACAAGTCCGCGCTTGAGCTGTATCAGACTGGGCCGGATCGGCAGCGGCTCATTCAGGTCTTCGACGCAGACGACCAGCCAACCCCGTTTTCGAAAGGGCTGCTTGTTCGCTCGCTTGAGATTTGCGCGTTCCCGATGGAGAAGCGCTACCGCATTGCATCGTCGATCGAACGTCGTTTGATTCGCGACGGACTCCTGGAGCTCTCATCCGACGATCTTGCCCGCTTGACCTACGCGCAGCTATCCGATCAGGAGGGTGACAAAGCGGCGCGGCGATATCTGCAGTGGCTACAGTTTGAACGGGACGGTCGACCAATGGTGCTACTCATCGGGGGCACTACCGGCTCCGGTAAGTCGACGATCAGCGCAGAGATCGCAAACCGGCTGGACATCGTTCGGACGCAGTCAACCGATATGCTCCGCGAGGTCATGCGTCTTATGTTTCCGAAGCGACTGCTCCCGGCACTGCATGCGTCGTCGTATCTGGCATGGCAGACGCTACCGGCCGCGCAGCTTGCCGCCAATCCGGAACAGCGTGTCGAAACGGGATACCTGACTCAGTCCCGCGAAGTGGCGATCGGCGTCGAAGCTGTACTGAAGCGTGCGAGTCGAGAGCAGGTCTCAGTGATAGTTGAAGGGGTGCACGTGTACCCTGAGCTTCAGAAGGAGCTCTCCCGTAATTCCGATGCGATCGTGGTGCCACTAATGGTTGCTGTACTCAAACGTAAACGTCTTCGGAAGCAGTTGGTGGGTCGCGGGGCGGCAAACAAGTCGCGACGGGCGGAACGCTACCTCAAGCACTTCGAAGAAATCTGGCATCTGCAGTCGTTCTTACTCGAGGAAGCGGACAAGCATAACATCGCGGTAATCGCCAACTCGGATCCTGACGAAACGATTACGCAGGTGATGGACACCATTTCCGCAGAGCTGGCGAAACACTACTCCGGCAAGCCGAAGGAAGTGCTCAAGTCACTGGCCCACCACTGACTCGACTGCGTCCCCCTCGGGTGCGGAGTAAAAATCGGTGTTGATGCCCCGCGTGGCGAAAATGACCACAAGCGGCAGCACGAAGAAGACAAATCCCACGTAGGCGAACGCATACGCCCGATTCTTCACCGCAAGATTGCCGAGCCAGTTTGCCAGCTGTACCGGCACTTCCCGGATTGGTCGAAAAGGAAGTGCCAATGAGACGCCGATCACGTTAAAGGTCACGTGGGCAAAAGCAACCTCAAGTGCCAGGACGCCCGCCTCGCTACCGTCGGCTGCCAATACCAGCGCTGCGAGTAGCGCCGTGATGGTAGTACCGATGTTCGCGCCAAGCACGAAGGGGAAAATCTGCGACACCGTCACTATGCCGGCGGCAACGAGCGGCACCGTGACGGATGTGGTTATGGACGAGCTCTGTACGAGGACGGTAACCAGAATACCTACCAGCATTGCGACTGCCGGCGCTCCGAATACGTATGTGTGCAGTATACGCTCCGACCTCCCGAGCATGATCTTGCGCAGCAGAATCACCAGATAACGCAGGGCGAGGAACAGTAAGACTACCCCGACCACGAGTACAGCAATCCCGTTCTCTCCCAGTCCCGCAATGATCGCGTTCGACACGGGCTTTGTTATCACCTTCACCGGACTGAGTAGCTCAGCGCCGCCAACTCCAGTGAGGCCCTCCGCCAACCACAGCGAGATCTTGGTGATGAATCGCGTCGCGAGCTCGAGCGGAAACAGAATCGCTACAATGATGAGGTTGAAGAAGTCGTGCACGGTTGCGCCGGCAATCGCACGACGAAACTCCTCCCTACGCGTGATGTGACCCAACGAGACAATCGTGTTGGTCACACTCGTCCCTATGTTCGCGCCCATCACAATGGGGATGGCACCACTCACGGTGATTCCGCCGGCGGCCACGAGCGCAACGACCATCGACGTCACTGTGGACGAACTCTGAACCAGCGACGTGGCAAGAATCCCTATAAAAAGACCCACAAAGGGGTTCGACGTCGTCGACAGGAGTTGCTCGGCAAAGCCCTTGCCCATGAGCTTGAACGAGCCGCCCATGAGTTCAAGCGACACAAAGAAGAGCAGGAGTACGACGACAACAACAATCGTCCTTAGAACGCCACTACCTCTATCCATACCTCGTTGCGCGACTCGCGTCTATTCCCAGCCCGGAGGGCGCCGGATTTGATCGAAAGGCATCGCGACGCTGGACGCGATATTTGACAGGTGAGATGAGACCCTGCTAAACATGCGTGAACCTACGGCAAGTACAACGGCCGTGTTGGGAGAAAGGGAATCGTCTTCAGAGACCCTTCGCAGGAACTCAGTCAGCTCCTGCTTGATCTGTGAAGAGCGCTCCATGGCGAGGCGCGCCTGCTCGTCGTCAGCGTCGGCAAAAGAATCGCGCGTCAGCCGAAACACCTGAACAAGCCTGTCGCGCAGATCCTGTAGAACGCCGACATGTTCGCCGTGGCGCCGGCCATCGGCAAGCTGGGCCACTTCGCCAATAGACTTGGCCAGGTCGCCAATCCGCTCTGCATCCTGGACAATGCTTATCAGAATCAGGCTGAAAATCATTTCTCGCGACGGATCAATCGCAACGTGTTCCAGCACAGCACGCCGAATAGCAGACTCCTTCTGATTCACAGTCTTGTCTTGCTCTGACAAGTCGCGAACAAGTACCTCATTCTCCAGAAGGCTTGCGGTCGCGTCTTGAAACATCCGCAGGCTCGTGTCCAGCATCACCTGCATGTTCTCAAGCGACTGCTCAATCAGCGGCGGCCGGTCTCTTCGAAAGAGATCAAAGAAGAGCATGTGATCGGTATGGCTGTGCCCGCGGAAGGCACCGTTAAGAGCAGTTGGTGGTCTCGCCCGAAAGAGCAACCGTGCGACGCATCACTCCGTTTTTCCAGCCTCATAATATACTGCCCGGGGCGCCTCTGATCTGCGGCTGAACTCGACTTAACGTTCTGTTAACACGAACAGTTAGCGGCCCACCCGTACGCGAATTCCCTCCGAATGCGCGGCGAACTCAGGGGCATACATGCTCTGCACGGTTGTGATTCCATTCGAAAAATCGCCTGCGTGCCGCACCCTGAGCGGGTACTCGAACACGTGCGTTCCCCTCGGCAGGTAGGAAATAAAGAAGTTGGTCGCCGCGTCGCGCGTGCTTTCGTAGTAGCCCAATCCGCCCTGCCAGCGGTAGCCCGAGAGCACGTTCACCGGCTCAAGCCCGGATGCCCGCATGTCTTTGAGGTGTACGTACTCCATGTCGCGATCTACGCGGATCACCACGCGAACGGTGAGCAGGTCTCCCGGGCTGAGGACCGTTGAACCGGATACCGGCTTGAGTACAGGACCTGCGTCTGTACTCCTACTCAGGAAGAGTTCCTTTTCGATCTGCAGTGGCGATTCAGCCGAGGTGATCTTGTCGAGATCTTCGAAGTACTGCCAGTAAACCGCACCCCAGGCGGGACCCGGGCCGCGCTTTGTAACGGTCACGTCGCCGAGATCTTGCGTAACGGCGCTGCCACTCCAGGTCGCCTTTACATAACCGGTCCCAGCCTCCGCTTCCGGGGCCTCGGTGGATACGCGCGAAGACCCGAGCTGCACCTCAACGACGCCGGGGTTGTCCAGCAACCGTGTCCCGCGTTGCAATAGCGCGTATACGGCGTCTGTGGTCGCACGCGTCGTCCGCCAGTCCAGGGTCTGTTTCTGTTTCAGCAGCCACAGTTGCATCTCACTCACGGAGTCGCTGTCGTCAGCAACCTCGCTGAACACCTCAATCAACAACGCGTGTGTTTCGATCGGCGCCTGATACCACCACCACCCTCTCGGCAATTGCCAATACATCCCCAACTCATCCGATCGAAGCGCCTTCTCGCGCAATGACTCCACGAGTTCAAGCGCGCTGGCTGCTTTGCCCGCGCGGTGCAACACGAGTGCGGCCAGCCCTTCGCCGTACGTCTCGAAGGTCTGTGCGTATTCCTCCAGTTGATTCAAATAATAGCTGTGTACTTCAGCTGTCTCGCCAGCGGGTGCCGCGTCCGGAAAGAAGCTGCGAGCGTAGAGCGTGTGAAGCTGCAACAGAGAGATATGGTTCGCCTCGAGATTCGCGTCATCCTCGATCAGACGCCGGTAGTCCTTGACGAGCTCAGAGTCCAGATATTGCAGCGCTCGTTGCGCCATTTGTATTGGCCGGCTATCGTCGATGAGGTCGAGCACGCCCATCCGCTGCATCGCGCCGATGCCCTTCACGATATGCTGCGTGATGTACCTGTTGTCGCGTCCGCCCGTAAACCACGGCCAGGCCCCGCTCGGAAGTTGCGCCTCCTCGAGCTTCGAAATCGCGGAAGAGAGCTCGGCTCGCATCCGAGCGAAGTCAAACAGCAGAGCGATCCTCCGCTTCCGCTCTGACTCGTTCTTGGCCTGACGAACCCACGGCGTCTCCTCGAGGAGGAGACTCTTCAGCTCCTGATTCCGCTCGAGGTTGGACAACAGCGATTCGGCAGACTCGCGCTGCCAGGTCTCGAACACCTCCAGAATTTCCGGATTCTGGTTGACGATGTACGTCGCCACCCCGTTCGCATACAGGCGAGAGAACACCTGCTCAGAGCACTCGTACGGATACTCCATCAGATACGGTAGCGCCTGAACCGCGTACCAGACCGGATTTGCGGTGTACTCCAGTACTACGCGTTCGTGCCTGATCGTCTCACTGTCCATGTCAACGAGCCGATCAAACCGGAAGTCCTCCCGTCCCGGGCCCCGCATTGGTAGCGGCAACGACTCGGTAACAAGCATCCGGTTTGTCAGGACGGGCAACACAATCTCTTCTCCGTCAGTGAACCCCGAGGACTGCGCCTCGACCCTGAGCGTGACGGCCTGCACGTCGTCAGGCACGCGATAGGTCCACGCGAGTTCGTCGCTCTGCCCGGCAGGCGAATCGAATGTCCCGCTTTCCGCAAACAGAGGTTCCATGGTCTCAGCATCCAGCAGACGGAGTCCGGCCTCACCGCGTAGCCGATCCGTACTCAGGTTATCCACCGTTGCCGTCAGCGTGATCTCGTCACCCTGTCGAAGGAAGCGTGGGGTGTTCGCCGATATCATCAGTTCCTTCTGCGTTACGACTTCGGCCTCGAGCATACCCGTTGCAAGGTCCGCCGTGTGCGCAAGCCCCAGGAAGCGCCAGCGCGTGAGCGACTCGGGCATCTCGAAGGCGAGGACCGTTTCTCCGTCGGGACCAACGCGAAGCGCGGGGCGGAAGAAGGCGGTCTCGTCAAAGTTGCTGCGAAGCGGCGGGGGAGCAGCGGCGGTGGCGTCTCCCGAAGCATCCGCTGGAGGCGCCTCGCCTTCAGAAGAAGCTGACCGTTGATTTCCCGCCGCCGCGTCCGCTGTCTGCACAACTGCCTCGGCGACATCCGGTGCACCTACCGCCGACTTCATGACAACTGGACGAGGTATACCCCTGTTGAAGCCTCGGCTCGGGAGTTGAAAC
>JANQRN010000309.1 GCA_028284545.1 Rhodothermales bacterium
CATCGTCATCATGCTGCGCCACGCTGTGACCCCGGAGGCCGCTTAGGGCAACCTGAACTCCAGTCTTACGTAGGCAGCGCCATGTTGCCTCCGACCGGAACACCTGACCCTCCCTACAAACGTACGCTCCCCCCAAAGGGCCAACGAAGGCGACGTCTCGCGGGGCCCAGATGGCTCTCGACCCTCTGGAAGCGGATTTGGGACAAAGAACAACCGGCGACGCGCCGGGTCCTGTATGCCTCTGGCGGCGCAGCAGGCCTTAGCTCACTCGGTTTCGGGATGCTGCTCCTGTACCTGCTCGTGCTTGTACCATTCACTCCGAGCAAGGACCGCATTCGTTCGGCTGCCACGCAGCGCGCGTCGGTCATAGTCGACGCCGAGGGCGGGGAGCTTGTCCGATTTGATCACGCCCACCGCGTCTGGGTCGAAATGGACAGGATATCTCCACACGTTACGAACGCACTGATCGCGACAGAAGACCATCGCTTCTACAGCCACAACGGGATCGACTACAGGAGACTCGCCGGATCGGTCGCCTACACGATGCTCGGGGACACGCAGGGTGGGTCAACCATCACAATGCAACTTGCGCGAAATCTTTATCCGGACAGGATCGGAAAGGCCTTCGGGCCCAACCGAAAATGTAAGGAGCTCGTCACGGCCAGAAAGATTGAATCGGTGTTCGAGAAAGACGAGATCGTGGAACTGTACCTGAACTCAGTTCCTTTTCTGTACGGCGTGCGAGGAATTGAGATGGCTGCGCAAACGTACTTTCGCAAGCCGGCCCGCAATCTCAATCTGGAAGAAAGTGCAGTCCTGGTTGGGATGCTGAAGGCGACTTCCTACTACAATCCCGTTCGGAATCCGGAGCGTGCGAGAGGGCGACGAGACGTCGTGATTCGTCAGATGCTGAAGCACGGTCTTGTAGACTCGACAGCTGCAGCAGCGGCAATAAGCGCACCGGTACGGGTGAATCTGAAGCGCCCGTCTCGCCCGGGAGCGCGAGCACCTCATTTCGTTGACCGCGTCGAGCGTCGTGCTCGAGACTGGGCGCGCCGCAATGGATACGATTTGTTTTCCGACGGTTTGGTTATCCGGACGCCGCTGGACCCGGATCTGCAGCGTGCTGCCGAAACCGCTATACGTCGCCAGGGAGACGCGCTGCAACGAGTCGCCAACGTTGAGTGGAGCCGCCGATCCGGAACCGTTCGCTCAACCAATATTCGCGACTACGCCGCCCTCGATCGCTCCAGTCGCGCATTTGAGTACTTCTGGGCGTCGAAACCCGAACTCGTCGACCAGTTTGTTCGGGAATCAGCCGCGTATCGCGACGGGCTCGAGGCAGGAGCCTCTGCCGAGGAGGCGCTTGCATCCGTTAAGTCGAATGCCCAGGCGATGCGCGCGATCCGGACGACCAAATCCAGACTCGAGGCCGGCTTTGTCGCCCTGGATCCACGCACCGGTGAAATCCGCGCCTGGGTTGGAAGCCGCGACTACGTCAAAGCACCGTTTGATCACGTGGCCTCGGCGCGCCGTCAGCCAGGATCAACGTTCAAGCCCATTGTTTACGCGGCAGCACTCGAGGCGGGCTTTCGTCCCGATCAGTACGTACCCAACAGGAACGTAGAGATCGATGTAAAGGGATCGGGCGTGTGGCGACTTGCAAGCGCGCGCGATGCCGACTCACACATCACGCTCCGAGAAGCTCTTGCCAATTCCCACAACAACGTCGCGGCTCACCTGATGCAGGAAGTTGGCACACGCAAAACGGCAGCGGTCGCCAAGCGCCTTGGTGTCAAGAGCAGCCCACTTGCGCAAGTACCTTCGCTTGCACTCGGTACGAGTCCCGTGAGCCTCCTGGAGATGGCAACGGTCTACGCCACGATCGCCGGCGGCGGAATGTACCGTGAACCAGTATTAATCACGCAGATCCTCGACCGGTCTGGCAATGTCGTGCACGAGCCGAAGCACAGACCGAAACGTGTGCTGACCGAAGCGAGCGCCATTGGACTGACCGACATGCTACGTGATGTTGTTGACGAGGGCACGGGTCGCCGAATACGTTATCAGTTTGGCGTACGGGCAGACGTCGGCGGGAAGACCGGTACGACGCAGAATAACATGGACGGTTGGTTTCTCGCCGTGCACCCGCACCTCGTTTTGGGATCATGGGTTGGCTTTGACGACCCGCGCGTCACGTTTCGGTCAGATTTCTGGGGTGAAGGCGCGCACAACGCATTGTTCGTCGTCGGAGACGTGCTGCGTCAGTCTTCCGCACGAGGGAAGCTCGACAGCAGGGTGCGCTTCACTGACCCACCGAGACCTGATCGGAGATACCGGTTCGCCGACAGTTCACCCTCGTGGCTGGAGCGACAGCTGGAGCGCCTGGAACGCTCCAGAGCCGATCGGCGTCGAGAGCGATCACGAAGAGATGACCAGTCCCGCTCACGCGCCCCGGAAATCAGGCGGGAGTGGCTTGCCGACGACAACGATGACGATCGTCGGCAGGCGCTGGCGGAGCGTCTTCAGGAGTACGAGCGACTCAAGCAGCGCATCGCCTCCGGGATACGGATCGACGAGCGCCTCAGAGAGGCCTACGAGCACGAACGGGCTACAAACCCGGAGCTGCGCCGACTCGAACGAGAACTTGATGTACGCATCAGAAGGTGGGTCCGCGAGGCGGAGCAACGCCTGGCAGAGGCCGAGGGGGGCTAGCGAACCTTAGCCTCCCAAACGGGTTCGAACGACCGCCACTGGACCCTACACCTGCGGCACCGGTTTATGGCTTGAACGGATGCTGTTATCGGCGATACCTTCCCCGTTGAGCAATCTGCCAAACCGCTGTCGGACAAGAAAACGAAGACACGTCAGTATCGCACTTCTGCTACCGTTTCCGGTCTTACCGTAATCCGACACCCTACACCGCAGGTTCGCCAGTCTTTTGCGAAGCCCGTTTTCGTTGCGATCAGCGCCGCGCGTGACCGCGCTACACGGCGTTGGCAGACTATCCCTCGCCGCGTGGCTGCTTTCAGTTGCCCTGCTGGTACTCGGCACACCCGACGTACCCGGTAACGAGACGACGCCCGGCATGTGGTATGCCGTGAGCGATACCGACTCGGTTGAGGTCGCTATACCCGAGTCGCTCGCGGTCGCAGATACAAATCGTGCAAGTCGATACTTCCCCGAGTTTCGGAGAGATGCCCCGGCCGCTCGTGTGTTCAGGCGGAAAACCCAGCCGATGTCCCTGCGGCTACCGAGTATCTGGAATCACAGCCTGGTCTTCGATACTACAAGCGGAGAGTATCTCTCCAGGGAAACAATCGGTGGAGAGAACGTCAGACTTCCGCGGAGGCTATCTCGGGATGAATACCTCCGGGAGCGGGAGCGCCGAGACGTTCGACAGAACTGGGACGAACTGATTGCGGAGCTCGAACAACGCCGACGACAGAGTCGACGCGGCGGTCTAGGGTTCAACATCGCGATCCCGGGTGGGCGCCAAAGTGCTTTCACAACCATTTTCGGTAAACCCGACGTTTCGCTTCGTGTCACCGGCACGGCCGATATCCGCGCAGGGTTCGACTACAGACAATCAGAACAGCAGAGCATCTTCGGGCAGCGGCGGCAAATTGACCCGGAGTTCAAGCAAGACCTCCGGCTGGGGATCGACGGCAGCATCGGTGACAAGATGCTAATCAACGTCAACTACGATACCCAAAATCGTTTCGATTTTGAGAACGAACTCAAGCTGAACTACCGGGGTTACGAAGACGAGATCATCCAGAGCATTGAGGCGGGCAATGTGTTTCTGCAGACGCCGTCGAGTTTGATCCGTGGTGGGCAGAGCCTGTTTGGGATCAAGAGCGAGTTCCAGATCGGCGGCGTGCACCTTACAACCGTGATGTCGCAGCAGGAAGGTGAATCGAGTAGTGTGAACGTCACAGACGGCACCCAGGAAACCGAGTTCGACATCAAGCCGATCGAGTACGACGACGGCCGTCACTTTTTCCTCGGTTACTACTTCAGGAATCGCTGGGAGCCGTCTCTGTCTGATCCCCCACGCATCCTCCTCGCGAACGGCTTCCAGCGGATCACCGAAATCGAGATCTGGCGATTCGAACAGACGAACCCGGAAGACGATGATGTCCGGGAAGTTGTCGCGATGGTCGATCTCGGAGAGTCGGAGACTATCCTCACTGCCGCGAACGATTACACGGAAACGAGCCTGGCCGATCTGCCCGACGCGGCAAACGACCAGTACAGCGACGCCGACATAGCCACGCTACGAGACCGCAACACGAGTGCTGACGGATTCCTCGGCGCGGCTGGTAAGGGACTGAACGAACGATCTGACTTTCAGACAGGACCATTCAAGAAGCTCGTTCGCGACCGTGACTACACGGTCAACGAACAACTTGGCTACATCACGTTGTCGCAGCGGCTGCAAGATTCCGAGGCGATCGCGGTGTCCTTCCGATATATCGCGAATGGCCAGGTACTGAGCGTCGGTGATCTGTCCACGGAGAGCGGCGGGGCGAACCAGAATACCCGCCTGGTCCTCAAGTTGCTGCGACCGCGCAATCCCGACCAGCCGGGCCCGTCGCTGAACCCGGCGGCGTGGTATCTGGAAATGCGCAATATCTACAGCATCCGGGGACGCGGGATTAACCCGAATGGATTTGAACTGGATATCCTCTACACCCGTCCGGGCCAGGCGGCGCAACCGAAGATTCCCGAGCTGGGCGGTCAGCGGACGCTACTCGATCTGCTTGGGCTCGACCGACTCAACGAGGATGGAGCCCCGGGGACCGACGAGAGGTTCGACTACCGGCCTGGCTTCTCGATTATTCCCTCCGACGGCCTTCTGATCTTTCCATACCTCGAACCATTCGGAGAGAGACTGGAAGCCATTGCCGATGCAAACGGCGCCGACCCGTCAAACTTTGCGTTCACGGAACTGTATCGGCAGAAGAAAGAAAGTGCCCGAACGGTGACGCGTTTCGATGTCTACCGTATCAGGGGTGAGTACAAGGGAACGGTCAAGAGCTTCTATGATCTGGACGCTTTCGCGGGCGTGGTCCCGGGAACCGTACAAGTCACCTCCGCCGGCGCGACCCTGACGGAGAATGTCGACTACATCGTCGACTACAACGGAAGTGGCTCCGTAACGATCATCAATGAAGCGTACCTCATTGAGGGACGCGGCATCGACATCGACTACGAGTCCAACTCATTCTTCAACCTTCAGAAGAAGACCCTTCTCGGACTCCGAGCGGACTACGACATCGACGATCGACTTGCGATCGGTGCAACGGCAATGCGCCTGAGCCAGAAGTCTCCGGTTGACAAGTTTCGGCTAGGCGAAGAACCGATTTCCAACTTCATCTGGGGCCTTGACGGTGCCCTGGATCTTGAGGCCAACTGGCTGACGAGAGCAATCGACAAGATCCCGTTGTTGCAGACGCGTGAGACGAGCTCCATAAACGTCCGC
>JANQRN010000316.1 GCA_028284545.1 Rhodothermales bacterium
GGAGGCAGAACTCCGCTCGGAAGAGCGGCCGCTGCTCGGCGTGTTCGACGATGCGCTGGAGGCGCGCACGCTAACCGGCAGCGTGCGCTACAACGGGCCAGGCCCCCTTCGCGCGGCTGGCAACTTCGGCGTACGTCGCACGGATGTCGCGGCCACGGACATTAGCATCCCCGGCGTTGATGCTGGCAGGTCAGTTGTCCTTGGTCTTTCGGGCGAGTTTCGGCCACTGAAGCGGGCCGCTTCTCTCTCGTGGTTGTATGAGGCGCAAACAGAGCGAACGCCTCGACTCCAGGAGATCTACATCCGGATAGGACCTGAACAGGGCGAGTACGTTTGGGTAGACAGCAATGACGACGGCGTAATCCAATTGGAGGAGTTCGTTCAGGAGACAACGCCGAACGAAGGGACCTACGCGCGCACGTACGTTCCATCTGATTCGTTGTTCGGGATTGTCGGAGTTCGGGCCCGTGCCCGGCTCGACCTGCAACCGCGTCGACTGATCCGATCACCTGCCACTGCGCTGGCGAAGGCCCTGGCGGGGATTACCTCCGCGACTACCATCGAGGTAACCGAGAAGAATCGCAGCACCGAAACCTTCGATCTATACGCGCTCCGTCAGTCCCGTTTTCGAAAGCCTGGATTGACGTTGAACGGGCGGTTGTTGCTCAGGCAGACGCTAGGCTACGCCCGTCCGGGTAGTCGTCTGGAGGCTGACGTATCTGCGAGCAGGGTGCAGTCAATTGCTGACCTTGCGGCCGGCCTTGAGGAGCGATTGTTGTCTGCACTCGAGGGTGCACTTCGGTACCGTGTGAGTACGGTGGTGCGCTTGCGGGGGCGACTCCGTGGTGAGCAGAATCGTGTTGAGTCAGAATCGTTCTCCAGCCGGGTCTTCGACCTTCGCACCCGTTCGCTGTCGGTCGGCGTCGACCTGTCGCCTTCGCAACGCGTATCGATCGGGGGCGGCGGCGATCTCTCCCGCGTCAACGATCGGTTCTCGGAGCGGTCAGCCGTGCTCGTCAAACTCCCGATCGAAATGCGATATCAATCCGCGGGCAAGTATCAGTTGTCAGGGCGATTCGAGTTGGCAAACGTCAGCCTTACGGGCTCTGCCACAGGGCTGGCAGAGTTCGAGCTAACGGATGGTCGCGGGGCCGGCACCTCAACGCTCTGGTCGCTGGTAGGGCAGTGGGCGCTCAACAATAACCTTCGCGCAAGTCTAGCTTACGATGGCAGGGCCCCAGCGGCGGCGCCCGTCATTCACACGATGCGGATGCAGCTATCGGCGATCTTCTGAGTCTCGTTTAGCGAGAGTGCTGCGACTCGTGTTCCGGATCCGCGAATTCGTCATAGGTAACGCGCTCAATCTCGATGCCGGCTCGCGACAATTTTCCTTCGAGATCTTCGTACCCGCGGTCCAGGTGGTAGATGCGCTGCACGTGCGTATCCCCCTCGGCTACCATACCCGCGAGCACGAGCGACACGCTCGCTCGGAGGTCTGTGCTCATAACGTGCGCACCCGACAGGCGCGTACCGCCTTCGACCACTACCTCATTGCCGACGACGATCGCGTTGAGACCCATGCGCCGAAGTTCAGGTATATGCTTGAAGCGGTCGGTATAGACCGTATCTGTGACCTTGGAGTTACCTGAGGCCTGCGTCATGAAGACCGTCCACTGCGCCTGCAGGTCGGTTGGAAACCCCGGGTAGACGCCGGTCGTGATTGACACGGGCTGAATGGACTGAGGGGCTCGTACCGCAATACTGTCTTCGGCGTAGCCCACTTCTGCGCCCGTCCTTTCAAAGGCGTCTGTGAAAGCCGCACCGAGGTGATCCGCCCGTCCGCCCACAATGTTCACGTCGTGCCCGGGCTGGCCTGCCATTGCCGCGGCGATCATGAAGGTCCCCATTTCGATACGATCTGGGCAGTTCGCGAAATCAGCCGGAGACAGTTGATCGACACCCTCGACTTCGATGGTCGGCGAGCCCAGACCGGCAATGCTTGCGCCCATCCTCTGCAAGTACTCGCCAAAGACGACGACGTCGGGTTCAGTCGCGGCGTTCTCGATACGGCTCGGACCGGCCGCGGTCACCGCACCGAGGAGGAGGTTCACAGTTGCACCCACCGACGATGGCGTGAGCATGAAGCTGCCACCGCGGAGTCGGCCTCCCGGGGCACGCGCAACGACGTACCCCTGGTCGAGCTCAACTTCTGCGCCCAGGGCGCGGGACCCCTCGATGTGTAAGTTCACCGGTCGTGGACCCCACGCACAGCCCCCCGGCAGCGACACGCGCGCTTCGCCGCAGCGGCCAAGGAGGGCACCCATCATGTAGAACGAGGCTCTCATCCGCTTCACGAGTTCGTAGGGCGCCTCCGGCTCGTCGACGTTTAGCGCATCAACAGTGAGGGTACCGGCTGTGGGATCCTGCTCAATCGAGACGCCGGTGAAGCCAATGACCCGACTGAAGGTGCGGACATCCTTGAGATTCGGTATTGCCGAGAGAACGGATTTCCCGCCTCCGAGTATCGCGGCCGCCATGAGCGGGAGGGCGGTGTTTTTCGAGCCGCTGACGTGCAGGTCGCCCGACAGCGTTTGTTTTCCATGGACGATCAGCTTCTGCATGCGAGGCGTCAATCAGCGGAGGTGGTGGGGCCGGGCGTTACGCACTATGCCAATATAGGATCCGGCGAATGGCTGGATGCGAGTGCCTTCGGATCTTATCGACCGTGGGTGCATTTCCCGTTAATTGACCATCGCTCTGAACGACGTGAGTGCGGCCGACGACAAGCCTAGGATTTATATGGACCATGCGGCTACAACACCGCTGGATCCTCACGTTCTCGAAGCCATGATGCCGTTTCTCGGTCCGCCGACGAACGCATCTTCGCTGCATGGATCGGGTCGACTAGCCCGTCAGGCGATCGAGAACGCTCGCACCTCTGTTGCGAATGACCTTGGCGCCGATCCGGCGGAGATCATTTTTACGTCTGGAGGCACCGAGGCGAACAATCTTGCTATTCTGGGCACGTCGGGTGTTTCGGGTGTCCTCGTGAGTCCAGCAGAGCATGAGGCTGTGCTCAAGCCCGTCGCGACGCTGGCGGCGCGTGGTCTCGACGTGGAATGGCTTTCTGTTGCACGCGACGGTGGTCTCGCTCCGGCGGCATACGACAGAATTCGATCGGTGAACAGCGGCACTCTCGTCAGCGTCGCGGCCGTCAACAACGAGACGGGAGCGGAAAACGACATCGCCCGGATTGCCGACGATATCCAGGGTTGCGGCGCGTTCATTCACTCAGACTGTGTTCAGGCGCCCGGGCACCTTGCACTCGACATGCGCCAGACGCCAGTCGACGCGATGACAGTTTCGGCTCACAAGATCAACGGGCCCGTCGGTGCGGGTTGCCTGTTTGTCAGAAGTGGGACTCCGCTTGAGGCCTTGATTCGCGGAGGAGCGCAAGAGCGCGGCCGTCGCGGCGGGACCGAGAACGTCGCGGCAGTGGTCGGGTTTGCCGAAGCCCTGCGCCGCGCATCCAGAAATCGCGACCAGCGAGCTCAGCACGTCGAGAAACTTAGGGATGACTTGCGTGGGCATCTTCATGATGCCTTGGGAGATGCAATTCAGTTCGTCTCGCCGGCGGGCAGTGGAGCACCGCATGTTCTGACCGCAGTCGTCCGGCCCGTCAGCGGAAACCCGATCGACGGTGAAATGCTGTTGCTAAGTCTCGACATCGAGGGACTGGAGGTTTCGTCTGGCTCTGCCTGCACGTCGGGATCAGCCAAGCCGAGCCACGTGCTGCTGGCTGCCGGCTGGGATGAGAGTGCAGCGCGCTCTGCGGTCAGATTTTCTCTGGGCTGGAGCAACACACACAGCGAGGTTGCCCGCGCCGCCGAGATTTTTACGCGGTGCGTAGACAGAATGCGGAGACAGCGAAGCGCAGCGATCGATTCGGCCCATGCCGGATAATCGCGGAGCCGCGCTCATCGTCTTTGCAAAGGAGCCCCTGCCCGGGTTTGTTAAGACTCGCCTGACGCCGGCGCTGGGAAAGTCCGACGCTGCAGATCTCTATCGGGCATTCCTGGCAGATGCTGCCGCTCAATACGGCAGACTCGATTGTGAGGTGCTCTACTTCATCGCGCTGGAAGAACGCGGTGGTCGAGCCCGGGAGGCGATGCCCGTCGCAGCCGGGTCGCTGAGATTCGAGCAGCGTGGTAACGGTCTTGGAGATCGGATGCGGCACGCATTTGATCTCGCCTTTTCGCGCGGCTACGAACGCGTCGTGATTATCGGGACGGACCACCCCACGCTTCCAACTGGTCACATCGCGAGTGCGTTTGGGCACCTCGCGAATGATCCCGATGTGGTCGTGCTCGGTCCGTCGACCGACGGTGGTTACTATCTCCTCGGTTTGGGCGCGCCCAGGGGTGGCCTCTTCGAGGGCATGCGGTATTCGCACGAGAGGGTATACGCCCAGACGCTAGAACGAATTGCGAACGCGGGGCTCAGTCATATTGCGTTGCCGGAATGGGCAGACGTGGACACACCTCAGTCATTGATTAACTTGGCCGAAGAACTTCGAGATCTACCCGAGCTTCCGGATTTCCCGGTGAACACGGCGAAAGTCGTCGAGCGCCTCCGTCTAGAGTACGCATGGCTTGAGGCTGGGCGTGATCCGTCGATCCCTAACGAATCAGTGTAACCTACTGCGCTACAACGTGATGTCGAACCCAGACAGGTCGCCGGAGCAAATCCATTCGAGATTCGAAACGCTCGAGCAGTTCATTATCGAGCGTCAGGACACCATACCGCACAGCACGGGCGCGTTTTCCAGGCTGATCCGCGACCTGTCGGTGGCCGGGAAGATTGTCAACAGGGACATGCGCAGAGCTGGTCTAAACGACATCTCCGGAACAACAGGTGAGGTCAACGTCCAGGGTGAGGTCCAGCAGAAGATGGACCTGCTGGCGCACAAGGAGTTCGTCCGTGCGCTGCGGCGGGGAGGCGAGTGTTGTCTCATTGGGTCAGAGGAACATGCCGAGGCGATTCCGATCAATACGGATTCTGGCGACTCTGATGGGCAGTACATCGTTTTGCTTGATCCGCTTGACGGGTCGTCGAACATTGAAGTCAATGTGTCGGTTGGGACGATATTCAGCATCTACCGACTGCCTCACGAGTTTGGAGAACCGACACTTGACGCTGCACTCCAGCCGGGCGCGCAGCAGGTCGCGGCCGGATACATCGTGTATGGTTCGTCGACGATGTTTGTGTACACCACGGGCTCGGGCGTAAACGGATTCACGCTTGAACCGTCTATCGGAGAGTTTCTCCTGTCTCATCCCGATATCACGACACCACCGACGGCGACGAGTTACTCGCTCAATGAAGGCAACTACAACTCGTTCGAACCCGGCCTCCGCGAGTACATCAAGCACATGCAGGATCTGGTGCCCGAAGACAGTCGGCCCTACAGCAC
>JANQRN010000001.1 GCA_028284545.1 Rhodothermales bacterium
ATGTAGTCGACTCGCTGACGCAGGTGGTTGAGGCGGGCGAATACGTTCTCTGTGAGCCTCTGCGTCATATAGGAGAACGCCTGACGAAGCTCTGTGGCATCGGGCACTACGAGTTCTGCGGCCATGGAGGGTGTTGCCGCTCTGGCGTCGGCAACGAAGTCTGCGATCGTTACGTCGGTCTCGTGGCCAACGGCACTCACGATCGGAATTGACGAACCATGTATCGCGCGTGCGACGATCTCTTCATTGAACGCCCAAAGGTCCTCGGCCGACCCGCCGCCACGGCCAACGATGAGGACGTCGACCCGCGCTGGGTGCCCCGCGGGGACTCGGTTGAACTCTGAGATCGCCTGCGAGATCTCGCCTGGTGCCTCGACGCCCTGTACCGGCACGCCCCGTACGACGACCTGCGCCACCGCGTAGCGTCGGGCCAGGATCGACGTGATGTCGTGAAGGGCTGCACCTGATCCAGACGTGATGATACCTACGCGCGCCGGCCTTGCGGGCAGCGGTTTCTTCGACGCCCGCGAGAAAAGCCCCTCTTTGTGGAGCTTGCGCTTGAGCGCCTCGAGCGCGGCCTGCGCCGCGCCATCTCCATCGAGCCGCAACGCATCGACTACCAGCTGCATCTCGCCGCGAGGGGGATATACCTCGATGCGACCTCGTGCCTCGACCTGCATGCCATCGCGCGGCGCAAGTGACAGGCGCCGAGCCGTCGATCGCCAGATAACGGTCCGAATCTGCGCGTCGGCGTCCTTGAGAACAAAGTAGCAGTGCCCCGAGCCGTGCTGCCGGAACCCCGATATCTCGCCGGTCACGACGACGCGCCTGAACGCTCCGTCCAGGGTCCGACGCACCTCCTCAAGCAGGGCGCTGACCGACAGCGACTGTGTTTCGACGGGTGCTTGTGTCTCCATCCGGAAAAGTTAAGCCCTGGCGGGTGACCCGATCCACGAACATGGCCGGCTATGTTGAGTTGAACACAGCCGCGTCAAAAACTCACGTCGATCGACCGCACGCATGGCCAAGCGCATCCTGTTCGTTTGTTTGGGTAACATATGCCGGAGTCCACTGGCCGAGGGCCTATTTCGGCACAAGGCGACGGAGCGCGGACTCGCGGGCGAGTTTGAAATCGATTCAGCTGGCACCGGCGCCTGGCATGCCGGAGAACTTCCTGATAAAAGAATGCGGCGCGTCGCGGCCGACCGTGGCGTCTCGCTGGATGACATCCGGGCCCGCCGGGTCGAGTTGACAGACATCTTCGAGTTCGACCATGTATTCGCGATGGACCGGTCCAACCTTGCCGATCTGAGGTCATTTGATGTACCAGATTACGTGCGCGGTAGAATCGTGTTGTTCAGAGACTTTGATCCAGATCCGAGCCACCCTGACGTGCCCGATCCGTACTACGGAGGGGAGCGAGGATTCCAGGAGGTCTTTGATATCGTGGCCAGAACGTGCGATGAGTTGGTGAACCGGTTAGCGTAATGGGTCGGCTGGAAGATGCGCTACGCCAGGTTGCCGCGCTCGAAGTCCGCTCGACCACCCCAATGGGCCAGGCGCACGGTGTGCGCCGGACGCGCGTTCGATCATCGCAGGGTGATTGGCTTGTCAAGTCCGCTCCAGGTCCAAGTGATCAGCTCGCGGCCGAGGCAGACGGGCTGGAAGCGCTCCGGTCAGCTGCCACAGACCTCATTGTCCCACAATCGCGACTGTACTTGTCGCCGTCGGGCGAAGAAGTGTCGCTCCTCTTGATCGAGTGGCTTCGGGAGTCACCTGACTCTGGTAGTGACACTCGCGGCGGTTTCCTGGGTCGTGGACTGGCGGCGCTCCACCGACGGGGCGGATCCGGATACGGATACACACGCGACAACTTCATCGGCCGCGGGCACCAACCGAATCCGTGGACGAAAACCTGGCCCGCGTTCTTCGGCGAGTCACGCATTCTCGCCATGGTCTCAGCTGCGCGTTCCCTGGGCCGCTGGCCGTCGAGGTGGGATCGGTCACTCGATGCGTTGTTGCACCGGCTGCCAGAGCTGCTTCCGACTACACCGACGCCCGCACTAGTGCATGGTGATCTCTGGGGCGGGAATTATCTCAGGCTCGCAAGCGGACAAGCAGCACTGATCGACCCGGCCGTCTACTACGGTCACTCAGAGGTCGACCTGGCGATGACGACACTGTTCGGTGGTTTCGACTCTTCCTTCTACGATGCATACCACGCGGCCTCGGGAGCACCGCCAGATAGCGAATGG
This sequence comes from Rhodothermales bacterium, assembly GCA_028284545.1. Classification (GTDB taxonomy): domain Bacteria; phylum Bacteroidota; class Rhodothermia; order Rhodothermales; family JABDKH01; genus JANQRN01. Next base: position 2,256 of record JANQRN010000001.1, read on the forward strand.
GCAGACCGCCGGGACGTATACAATCTGTATCACGTGATTAACCACCTGAACCTGTTCGGCGATGCATACGAGTCGCAAGTCGCCGCGACGCTGAGCCGGTTTTAGCGCGCGGCAGTCCGCTAATCGACACCGTTCACCAAGAGGTCCAGCACCCCGGATTCTGGAAGCAGGTTGTCGAGTACGAGATCCGCCCCGGCCGATTCCAGTTCGGGGCGATCAAAGTAGCCCGTGCACACGGCCACCGTGTAGGCGTCCACCTCGACGGCGCACCGAACGTCGTGAGGTGTGTCGCCTATTACGAATATCTGAGACGGTCGCCACCCCGGCCCGTTGGCGGCAGTTGTCCGTTCAAGGGCGAAGCCGGGTAGCTTGTTGCGGTCCGCCGCGTCGGAGCCGAAGCCGCCATCCGAGAAATGGTGATCGAGGCCCACGCACTGCAGCTTGTGGAACGCGACGTTTCTGACGTTGCCCGTGACGAGGGCGAGGTGGACGTGCTCTACTTGCGCAAGCTGCTCGACGAGGAGGGCGACGCCGGGCAGGATTTCTACATCAATCGTAGGCCAGCTCTCGCTCCACAATGCGGCGTATCGGTTGAGCACCTCACCCACGATTTCGGTTGCCTCGCCTTCGGGCACGCCGTTCTTCAGGGCAATATCGGTGGCGATGCTTGGATCAGTGCGGCCGGAGAAGGGGACTCCGTCAACCGAGATCGGCTTACCGATCACGGACTTGAAAGCGCGGCCCAGCATCTTGCGACCGGCACCATGCGTCAGCAGGATGGTGCCGTCTATATCAAAAAGTACGAGTCGTTCTTCTGGCATTGCCGTACGCGGATTGGCGACAGAAGATAGATCGGTCGATCTTTGGCTCGGTTGAATCTTAATGAATCTCCCGGCCTGTTTGCCCGGCAGATCCGCGAGTGGTATTTTGGGCCTCGGTTGGACGATGGGCGTCTTCATCCGACCCGCCACTAAACAAACCGTGCACCTACAGAAGAATTCGCGGCGCTAATGCCAAGGGACCCGTTCTCTCCTGGACCCTACATTCTACTACCCGCGCTTCTCGCGTAAACCTTTCCCCGTTGGGAAAGGTTTTTTTGTATGTGCGAACTCCAGTGCTTTCCGCACCGGCCCCCAAAACACTTTCTCTTCCTGGAAATGGATCCAAAAAAGAAGCTCACGATAGGCGGTTGGTCGACCGACCCCTGCAAAGTTGCCCTCGAAGATGGGACCGTCGTCTCGGGATTGGCGATCGGCCACCGAGGCGAAACGGGTGGCGAACTCTGCTTCAACACCAGTATGACCGGGTATCAGGAGATCATGACCGACCCGTCCTATCACGGGCAGATCATGATGATGACGTACCCGCACATCGGCAACTACGGGGCCTCAGATGACGATCTGGAGGCTTCAAAACCGATGATTGCCGGTCTCGTCGTGCGGTCTTTTTCGCGGCGATACTCCAATCTGCTTGCAGACGAGTCGCTGGACGACTTTATGCGGCGGCACGAACTCGTTGGGGTCAGCGGCATCGACACGCGCATGTTGGTTCGGCACATCCGGTCGAAGGGCGTCATGAACGCCGTCATCTCGTCTGTTGACCTCGAGGACGAATCCCTCGTCGAGAAGGCGCGGGCCTGGCCTTCCATGGAGGGACTTGAGTTGGCGTCCCGCGTCACAACGACGGAGCCGTATCTGTACAGCGATGGCACGGGGCCACGGATCGCTGTACTGGACTACGGAGTCAAGCTGAATATCCTCAGGTCGTTTGCTTCGCGCGGTGCTCGGGTCCAGGTCTTTCCGGCAGACGCGTCCTTCGCTCACGTCGCGGCCTCAGAGCCCGACGGAATTTTCTTTTCGAACGGGCCCGGCGATCCGCGCGCAATGCCCGATGCGGTTGCGGTTGTGAAAGAGGCGACCGGTGCGGGTGTGCCGCTGTTCGGCATTTGCCTGGGACATCAACTCATGTCGCTCGCCGAGGGTATTGACGTGTACAAGATGTACGTCGGCCACCGCGGGGCGAACCACCCCGTGAAGAATCTTGCCACTGGCCACGTCGAGGTGACGACGCAGAACCACGGCTTCTCGATTGACGCCGAGGCGATTCGGCCCGACGTCGCCGTCGTTTCGCACATCAACCTCAACGACAAGACCGTCGAGGGGCTGCGCTACAAACGCTTTCGAGGTTTCTCGGTCCAATACCATCCAGAGGCTTCGCCGGGCCCACATGACTCGCGTTACCTGTTTGACGAGTTCTTCTCCCTCCTGAACGCAAACCCCGCGACCGCCACAGGCGGTGACGGCGCTTCTGACCTACAAAACGTCTCCCCAGCGTATCGACATGCCTAAGCGTACAGACATCAACACCATACTTCTCATCGGGTCGGGCCCGATAGTCATCGGGCAGGCCTGTGAGTTCGACTACTCCGGAAGCCAGGCCGCCCGTTCGCTCCGAGCGGAGGGATACCGAGTGGTCCTGGTGAACTCGAACCCGGCGACGATCATGACCGACCCGGTCACGGCAGACGTCGTCTACCTCGAAGAGCTCACGCCACCTTCGATCAAGAAAATCGTCGAGAAGGAGAAGCCGGATGCCGTCCTGCCGACAATGGGCGGGCAGACCGCGCTTAACCTGGCCGCGAAACTGCACGAAGAGGGCTACTGGGAGGAACAGGGAATTGACGTAATCGGCGTTGACATCGATGCGATTCAGATCACCGAGGACCGGCAGCAGTTCCGGGACCTGATGGAGTCGATCGGCATCGACCAGGCGCGATCGCGGGTCGCCAAGAGTCTCCTTGAAGCCAAAGAGATCACACAAGAGCTTGGCGGACTCCCCGTAGTGATCCGACCGTCGTTCACGCTTGGCGGGAGCGGTGGCGGCATCGTATGGAACGCGGGTGAGTTTGATCGGAAGGTGATGCGCGGCCTCGAGCTTTCACCTGTACACCAGGTACTCATCGAGGAGTGTCTCTTCGGATGGAAAGAGTACGAGCTCGAGCTGCTGCGTGACGCAAACGAAAACGTGATCATCGTTTGTACGATCGAGAACCTGGATCCGATGGGTGTTCATACGGGTGACTCGGTCACCGTTGCGCCTTCGCAGACCCTGACTGACAAACAGTTCCAGACGATGCGCGATGCGGCCATCCACATGATGCGGTCGATCGGTACGTTCGCCGGCGGTTGCAACGTACAGTTTGCGATTCACCCCGCGACCGGCCGGATGATCGCGATTGAAATCAATCCGCGCGTGAGTCGGTCGTCAGCCCTTGCTTCGAAGGCAACCGGATATCCCATCGCCAAGGTAGCGGCAAAGCTCGCCGTCGGCTTCACGCTTGACGAACTGCCGAACGATGTTACCGGTACTACCAGCGCGTGCTTCGAACCGTCGATCGACTATGTTGTCACCAAGATTCCGCGGTTCAACTTCGAGAAGTTCGAGGGCGTCGACGAAGAGTTGACGACGCAGATGAAGGCCGTAGGCGAAGTCATGGCCATTGGCCGCACGTTCCCTGAGAGCTTGCAGAAGGCCTGGCAGAGTCTCGAGAATGGCTACGCGGGGTTGGGCGCAGACCGCGATTTCAACGATCGAGCCGAGGTGCGAACGCGACTCCGGAAGTCGTACTGGGATCGCACGCTACAGATCCGCAATGCGTTTAAGCTGGGCGCGTCGGTTGAGGAGGTCGCCGATATGACGCGGGTCGACCCGTGGTTTCTCTATCAGATCAAAGAGATTATCGACGTAGAGAACGCGATCGCATCTTGCTACCTGGCTGATCTCGATCCTGGGTTCATGCGAATTGCGAAACAGTACGGATTGTCTGATGCGCAGATCGCGTTCCTGGTCCAGGACGAGGTCACAGAGGACGAGGTACGTGCGCACCGAAAGTCCCTGGGCGTGTTGCCCACGTTCCAGCTCGTCGATACGTGCGCGGGCGAGTTCGAAGCACGGACGCCGTACTTCTACTCGACGTATGAGTCGGCGAACGAGTCGGTCGTCTCAGAGAAGGAGAAGATTATCATCCTCGGTAGCGGTCCTAATCGAATCGGGCAGGGGATCGAGTTCGACTACTCGTGCGTGCACGCCGTCATGGCTGCGCACGATATGGGTTACGAGGCGATAATGATCAACTGCAACCCGGAGACCGTATCTACGGACTTCGACGTTGCTGACAAGCTGTATTTCGAACCGATCTTCTGGGAGAAGATCCTGGATATCGTCGAACACGAGAAACCGGTTGGCGTGATCGTGCAGATGGGAGGTCAAACCGCGCTCAAGGTGGCCGGTCGATTCGACGAGGCAGGAATTCCAATTCTCGGGACTACGTTCACCGACATGGATCTCGCTGAAGACCGCGGGAAGTTCTCCGACGTGCTTCGCGAGCTGGAGATTCCGTATCCGCCGTTTGGCGTCGCGCTGAATGCCGACGAGGCGGTCGTAGCGGCAGACGGGATCGGGTATCCCGTCCTTGTGCGGCCGAGCTACGTCCTCGGTGGCCAGGGAATGCGCATCGCGATCAACGGAGACGAGGTGGACTCCTACG
>JANQRN010000017.1 GCA_028284545.1 Rhodothermales bacterium
ACAGAACACGCCGCAGCAGTCCGCGCCGCCCGAAGATTCGTTTGAACAGCGTCCAGCACACGCTGCTCAAACGAATCTTCGGGCGGCGCGGACTGCTGCGGCGTGTTCTGTCGGGCAGACGCCGAACCAGTCCAGGCAACACATCCGGCTCCGAGAAGAAAGAGGGTCGCGATTATGGTGCGGCGAGCGGGCATGGTACGGTTCAGTTCTGCTTCTGGAGTTCGACGGCCTTCCGTAGCGCCTGCACTGCGTCGTCTTTCAGGTCTACGTCGGAATATAGCTTTCCGAGAATCTCGTGCGGCATCGCGGAGTCTGGATGCATGTGCGAGATGCGCGTGAACACTTCGATGGCCGCGTCGAGCAGACCTTCGCTGGCGTAGAACGAGCCGAGAACGTACAGGTGACTCGAAGACTCCGGGTCATCTGCGAACATGGTCGCGATCTCGGCCTCGCCATCCTTGACAGCTTGCAGTTGCCCCGGCGCAAGAACTTCGAACGTGACGATTTCGGAGTTCACCATGTCGAGCATTTCCTCACCACTAACCTTCCAGAGGTACCGCGTCGAGGGCTCAAGTGCGGGCGCATCCGCCGGATATGCAACAGAAGTTTCCTCGGTCTCGGTGCTCCATACGACGCCATCTTCGGTAAGGACTTCGACCATGTAGATGTCAAAGTCTCCGCTCGCCTTCCATGACAGAACCGGGTTCGCTGACCGGACGCGCGTGTTGCGTGGACCTTCCAGTGCGATGCGCGACCCGCTGCCCCCGCTCCGGAGTCCGCCCAACGCGCCGATCTCTCCCTGGCCTGCGCGGTGCAGCGTCAGGTCGCTGGCGTCGGCCATGTACTCACCCGACACGGCTCGAGCGCCTGCGCGATCGCCGGCCTGCGAGATAGTGATAGAGCTGCCGGCGCCCAGCGCAAGCAGGTTTCCATCCGCAAACAGCAAAGAGGCCAGGGCGTCGGAGCCTGTGCGAACGCGGTCTCCCTCAAACAGCTGCTGTCCCCAGGCGGCGCGCACGAAGCTGCCGGAGGTGGCCGCGGCGACCTCGACATTACCGTCAACGTCGGTAATGAGCGCCACGTGGTCCTGCGCCGCTGCGCCAGGGGCGCGTAGGAGGAGCAGCGCTGCCGCTGCGAGAAGAACGCAGACTGCGGACCGGCGGCCGGATGATGTGGCTAGATCCATGGGAGTCATGTTATCAGCGGGAATCGATTTGGGGAGGTCAACTACCGGAAAGTACAACGAGACATAGTCGAGTGTTGGTGGTCAACCGAAAAGTTTCATCGGTTTACGGAAACCGAGCTTGCTGGTCGTTTTGCAAGGGTTTTAGGTCGTTTGCGCGCATCGGAACGCCGCAAATTCTACATTCGGTGTCCCTCCGCCCCCACGTGTAGCACGATGGCAGCACCCGAGCATCCCGTACGACCGACCCTCATTTTCATTCCAGACATCAGTGGCTTCACCAACTTTGTGAACGCCACTGAAATCTCGCACAGCCAGCATATCATCTCTGAGCTGTTGCAGGAGCTTGTGGAAGCGAACTCGATCGGTCTCCGGGTGTCCTCATTCGAGGGCGACGCAGTGCTGTTCTACCGCGACGGACCGGCGCCAACGGCGGTAGAGCTGCTTACGCAGATCCAACAGATGTACATCCGGTTCCATGCGCACCTCAGGATGTACGAAGCATACCGGATATGCCACTGCGGAGCCTGCACCGCCGCGGCGAATCTGTCTGTCAAGTTCGTGGCGCACTACGGCGACGTCAGTCACAACGTCGTACTTGATCGCGAGACCCTTCACGGCGCACCGGTGATCGCGGCACACCGCCTTCTGAAGAATGATCTCGACCACAACGAGTACGGGCTGCTGACGAAAGATCTGATCAGCAACTTTGGGGGCTGGGTTGAAGCGCAGCACGCGGCGTGGTGCGAGCCGATCGATGGCTCAGGCGATTACGATATCGGCACGCTCAACTACTGCTGGATTGACCTCTCCTCACTGCGAGATCGCGTACCTGCACCGGAACCCGAGGACTTCGGCCTTGGTGGCCCGCGCACACACTTCCTGTCCGCTCATACGATGCTCGACGTACCGCTTGAGCTCGCGTTCAACATCGCCTCGGATCTTGGAATACTGCACGAGTGGTTGGACGGAATCAAGGGTGGCGAGGAGATAAACGGGCGCCTGACGCGGGCCGGCACCGCACATCGCTGCATCATAAAGGGGGACGACTCAGATCCGGTACTCGTTGCCCATAGCTTTGAGACTTCGTCGAACGTGGTTGCGTTCACCAACACCAGCGCGAGCAACGGTATCGACACGGTGAACGTCCTGACCGCCGACGGCGATCGGACCCGCTACGACGTCAAGATGTACGTTCGAAAGGGCTTCCCTCGCGACCTGTTGGCGAAGCTCGTTTTCGGGCCCCTGTATCGCAGGAGTTTGAAGCGCTCCTTCGCGAAGCTCAACGAACTTTGTCTTGAGTATGCGGCCCGTGGGGAAGAGGCACCGCTGCAGATATTGCTGGAGCCTTGGACAGGGACGGTGGAGGCTTGAGGTCGGGAAGCACCTGAGCGGCCGACAATGAACGCCGTCGACATCGGTCGCAGCATCGCTGCCGGTGCAAGAAAGGGGTCCACGCGAACGTGGCGCGCGTGAATTAACCAAAGGCGCATGATCGATGGGCCTTTGGAGCAATCTAGTAGCTGTGCCAGGCCTGTATACTACGCAAATACAAAGCCTTGGATTGCCCGCCACATCGCGTGATTGCCGGGCAACAACTGTTTATGGGAAACTACAGTGTCATCCTGGCGCTTGCCGCCACGCTCGCCCTCGCGATTCTGATCCTGGCCGCGATTCGCTCCACTCAAGCCGCCCAGGACAGGACCGACGACTACACGTACAACGTGCTGGCGCGGGAAGGGGCTGCCACTGGCCTGAATCTGACGGCAAGCAAGTTGGCGAGGGATACAGACAGTTGGGCCGATGACGTGGACCTGTATGGCTTCGACAATGTTGCCTACGGTGCCGCGATATTCTCGGTGGATGTGCTTGCGAACTACAGCCCGACGGTTGTGACTGGCCAGTGCAACGTCGACACGGTCGATGTAGTGTCGACGGGTGTGGCGGCAGACCAGCAGCACGTTATCGAGGCCACGTACGTAAGGTCGTGCCGAGATGAGGGCGGAGAACCGGGGCGTCGGATAGCCGTCGCTTCTGAACAGCAATTCCTGATCAACGGTGAGAGCGCCGTCTTCTCCTCTGATGCGACCCAGAACGCGAATGTCCACTCCAACGACCAGCTGTACGTGAACGGCGACCCACAGGTTGAAGGCTACGGAACGTACGTCAACAGCTATCACTGCGACCCGAGTTCGTGCCCGGGATTCACGCCGAACGACGATACCAATGGATCCGACCCAAACGTCTTTCAGGGGGATGAAATCGACATCCCGGATTTCGATGCTTCGGAGTGGTATCCGCAAGCAACCTACGTTGAGAGCACTCAGGAACTGGACGGCGGCACGATCGACTTCACGAACTACAATGGAATAACGGGTTTCGGCACCTCGGCGAATCCCTTTATCTGGTACATCCAGGGCGATCTCCTTATCGACGGAGACGTCCGTTTTCTGGGCCACGTGATGATCGTAGTAGAGGGCTACCTGCACATCGAGAGCGACGTCACGCTGCTCACGTCGGTACCCGCGTATACTGACGACCCGCCGGAGTCAACTATCGATGACCCCAACAAGGACGACATGCGCGAGTGGATCGCGGACAACGTCAACGATGAGATCACGGCCGGCATTTACGTTGAGGGGTCAAAGGACAACAAATCCGACGAGCCTGGAATACACATCAACTCGAATGCTGTCGTCGTAGGCCACCTCGTCGCGAACCACATGGTCCACATAAACGGCGACGCCACTATCGTCGGCGGCATCATTACCGGCGATCAGATGCACTTCAACGGCAAGAACGTTACGTGGTTTACGGGCCTCAACGACAGCGTTGACATTCAGGGCACCACCGTTGCGCTGCCGGAGGGCCTTCGGCTGATTGCCTACTCCGAGTGGTAGAGACGGGCGTGAGGGCACTTCCGCATCGTCCTCGTCACCGAGTAACAACCAACGTGCGAACGACGGCAGCATCCCCCATCACCACTCGAACGAAATACACGCCAGCAGCCATACCCGCGATCTCCAGCCGCGATGTGCCACGACCAACCGCGACCTCGCGCACCGTGCGCAGCAATCGGCGACCCAGGACATCGTGCATCTCGACGGATAGTTGGCCACTTTTTGGCACCTCGTACGCAACCGTCACGTCTGTACGCCACGCCGGGTTTGGATAGACATGCGTGATCATTAGCGCTGCCGCTTCGAACTCGCCTTCAGCGGCCGACACAGTTGTGACATCATACAGAGACCTTAGCTGGGCTGCAGCGTCTGCAAGGAGACTAATGGATTCAAGGTTCGAACTACCCCGGGCCCACAGGATCCCAAGCACGACATCCCGACGTTCCTGCGAGCCGATCTCAAATGGTCCAGCCCCGGCAACGAACCGGCGGTCAGCCGGCACATTCGGCGTACCCGCTTCGTCTGTGTTGAACTCCGACCAGAACGCCCCCGTCGTGGGATCTCCCGGATACATGAAAGTCGTTACGGGTGCCGACGCATCTTCAGCGTAGCCGTCACCACGCTCACGAACGACTGAGCTATCGGGCCAAAGGCCCATCATTGTCCGATAGTACTCCGCCGCCGTGTTAGGTGAGCTATTACCACCAGAGCCTCCGGCAAGCGACAAGAAGGATGTAAACCCCGTTTCGATCGAATCCGAATCTGTGTTTGGCCCGCGGAGCAGCGTGAAGGCTACGGCGGGAGGTGCCGCGCCGTAGCCGCCGGATCCCTCGTCATCGTTGTCAGCGTTGTAGGCGTATACGAGTCCGCGAGCCGTGTCCGCGCCAAGATAGTCGTCGTCGAAATTGCCGAGGTCGGGGTCACCGTAGAACGCTACGTACGCAGCGGTAAGGTCAGCCGCGTTTCGATTGAACATCCGCCATTTATAGATCGTCGCGTTTCCGAGGTGGCCACCGGTATCGAATGCAAAAGCACTCCCATGCACCTCCAGACCAACCGGCTCGGATCCCGTCGCGTTGTGCTGGTTGCCGCGGTCGTTCATGATCCACCACAGCATCTGATCGGCGGCTAGCTCAGGTCGCTCGCCGCTGTCGAGATCAATCACCCGCGACGACCGCTGTGAAAACGGCAACTGCAGCACCTCGTCGGTGACGGCTTTCATCTCTCCAGGTTCGTCGATAGTGCCATCACCGTCGTTGTCGACACTGTCACTGTCGGCAGGTACAAGCGTCGGGGCACCAAGACCGGTTGGCCAGGACGCGAGATCGGGGGTCGGACTGTTCCCTGCCTCGTAGTTCTGAACGTCTGCGCGGCTGACCTTCCAGAGTTTGTCGTAGATCGAACAATCGGCTGGGGGGTTGCCCACGTCGTCGAGGGGACCGGACCAGAATTCGGGATTGCTGTATCGCGCACCCGCAACGCGCAACTGCCCGTCGACAAATCCGCCGACCCAGAAGCCGGTGAAGAAAAGCACATTTGCGCCATCTCCCTTCGGCACTTCATATACGTTTGGGCTGCCCCTCCAGAAAAGATTGCCATTGTTCAGCACCCGCGCGCGAACGTTGTTAATGTCGAGGAATGCCTCACCAAACGATGTGTTGCAGCTACCAAATTGTGCAGCGGCCGGAGAGACCCAACTGCCGAAGATGATAACGGCAAGGAGCAGAGTCAGGACTGAGGTTTTTTGGAAAGCAGCCTCGTTGTTCATGGGTATTGCTCTGTCTATCGCCGCGCTCGGTCCGGCTTCGGTCACGAGCGTGGGGAGGTTAGAGTCCTTGGTGATTTACCGTCAGCGCGAGGTGACTCAGATCAAGTCTGCCAGCAATGTGGCACCTGCCGAGCGGTAACGCAACTACCCGATCGGGAGTCGCGGTGTCTTGTTCTTACGCGACGCTGCTCCATGCTGAGAGACTTAGAAAGCCGACGCGACAGCGCGCGGCGCGCAACTGTCCTCCTCAAACGTGCGCAACTAGGCTCAGGCTGCGCCGATCCAGCACGATCTTACCGCCACCCCTCCCCGACCAGCACCCAGGCGGCCCAGTGCACCGGCTCGGTGTACAGCGGATTCCGCTGCACCGCTTCCTGAGCGCCGCGCAACGCCGCCGCCGGATGCATCCTCCGCTCGAATAGGTTCTGGTAGAAGTGCTCCATCAGTAGCGCGGTGCTCTCGTCGGGCACCTTCCATAGACTCATTAGCAGCGTCCGCACCCCCGCGGCTGCCAGCGCTGCCTGCAGTCCCATTACACCTTGACCGGTGACCTCAGCGCCGCGGCCCGTGTCACACGCCGACAACACGAGCAGCTCCATACCGCCGAGGCCGAGACCGATCATGTCCTCTGCCGTGAACAACCCGTCGGCGCCGCGATTTGCACCGGCAAGCGCGAGCCCGCTTTCGACAAGCGGATTGCGCGTGATCGCTCCGCTGCCCCCGCCGACGCCGAGCTTCTTGACACCGCGTGTGTCCGCTTCCACCGAAGTGTTGTCTCGGAAGAAAAATCCGTGCGTCGCCACGTGTGCGTACCTGGCGTTCGACAATCGATCGGTCAGGACCGCCCGCGTCACGTCACGACCGGTGATCCGGAGCGCCGGCCGGTCAATCCTTCGCGCCATCTCGTAGAGACGGTCCACCTCTGCCCGTGTGCCGGGCAACGGACCAAACGCAACGCCCGTTTCCATTTGACCAGCTGCTGCTGTTTCGCCAGGGCCGGGCGTCGGTCCGGCGTCGTCGAAGTCTACGTCCCCAATCAGTAGCAACTCCGCCTCGCTTCGCCGGCCAAGATCGTTACGTGAGGTCATCCGCAGGCGCGCAACCTCTCGCGGCGAGTCCACATGTACGGCGTCGACATAGGCAACTCCGGTCTCCGCTGCCGCATCTTCACCGGCACCCGGGTTCAGTACCAGACTCCACGGCACCCGGGCGAGCGCCGCATCCGGACTGACCCACACGCGGGTGACGCCAGGCGCAACACCATCGAGTCGCAGTGGTGCGACGAGAAGCGCGTGCAGCGCACGCAGTTCTTCTCCGCCAAATCCGCCGCGCGTGACCTCAGCCCGCCACGCGGCGATCGCTGATTCTATACGCTCCGCCGAACCGAGCCGCACCCACTTGACGCTGGTGGTGTCGCGGGTGACCATCGCCACGCCATACTGGGGCCCGTCCAAGTCTTGATACCGGTACACATCGAGCAGGACCTCGTTGTCTTCCAGCAGAAGCTGAAAATCCGTGAGGGTAGAGTCACTGACCGTGTCGCGGATCCTCGTCCGGTCCCGCAGCACCTGACGCTCCAGCTGCTCTTTTCGGACCGTGAGGCTGTCCCGCGACGCGGGCGACCCCGAAGGCGAAACACTCTCTGCCGCAATCTCGCGGCGGAGCTTGCGCAGCTCCCACAGTCGTCCGTACATGTCAAACTCAAAGTCGTCCTCCGACGACATCGTCACAGACTGCTCGCGCAAGGCGCGCATGAGCACGCCCTTGAGGGCATGAATCTTCTCGTAAGCAGGACGGATATCGGCCCCGTCTGCAGCCGACGAAAGCAGGAGATCAACGATGGGTGTCAGCTTGTCCGTTACAAAGGCGGACAGCTCGGCAACGGACATGCCGGCCCAGTTCATCGACAGATACTTTGTCACGACCTGGGTGGCTGCCTCGGCGAATTGCGCAGCCTCGTCCCGATTGTCCGGCTCGTGGCGCCGGACAAACAGCGCGTAGTCCGCGAGTAGCGATCCACCAAAAACGTAGTTGCCCCGCAACGTCGCAAAGTCGATGGCATCCATGAATGCCGACCGCGCATCCTCCACCTCGCCCATCATCTCCAGCGCCTCGGCCCGCAAGTGATGAGCGTCTGACATGCGCCACCGATACGTGCTCGCCGACATCTCCTCCTCGCGCGTCTCCAGCAGTCGAATCGCCTCGTCGATGTCGTCGACTGCCTCGAGCGCCGCGCGTGCGCCGGCGGATGCATCGCCATCCTGGCCGCCCCTCAGTTCCAGAAACGCCCGAATCAGGAGCGCCCGCGGCCGCAGCCACTCGTAGTCGACAGATTCCTCATCATTGCCCGCTGTCAACTCGATCGCCAGCTCAGCGTAGTGTCGACTCTGATCTGCGTCGCTTTCGGCCAGCAGGGCTGCGAGCGGCGCGTAGACCCGGG
>JANQRN010000039.1 GCA_028284545.1 Rhodothermales bacterium
TTGTAGAACTCGGCCGCCCTTGCGAGTACATCGGGCCATCCCGGGTTATTGCACGGCGCGGTCCCCACGACTTTCACAACGGCTCGGTGGCCCGGCGGCACCGGGATACCGAATATCGCTGCGGTCGTTAGCGAATCCACGGAGTTGTTGTTCGTTATGTCGTACAGGTACCCTGGTTGAAGAAGCGGACCGAGCGGGTTGCCTTCGCCATCAAAAACCCGGTAGTAGGTCAGGAAATCGCGCAGATGTCCGAACGCCGGGCTTGCGCGATCCGGAAACGACGCCCATGTGAGGGCTACGCACCGCGTGTCGTTCCAGGACCAGTCGTGGTACGCGCCTGCGAAAAAATGCCGTTGCATAGCGAGCGTGTCGGCGACGTTGGTCTGTGCGGTTGCGCTGGAGGACAGGTACAGAGTGCCGGCTAGTAGAAGGGCGAGTTTTCGCATTTGGATAGACGATTTGCGGGCTATACTAGAACCGACAAATTTTGTGCGATCGGCTCAGTCGAGGTGACGATCGTACCGGGTAACCGTCATCCGGACTCATTCAGATGCTCTCACCCAAAACACGCCGCAACATCATACGGATCCTCCCCTTCGGGATGATCTGGTTTGTCACAGGCCTCGTTTTCGGCTTCGTTGAAAGAGCCTTTGTCGACGCTGACGGACGATCCAGTACGAGCATCGACATCGACCCGGCGATCTATGTCTTCGGCATGGCGGCCACTGCCTTCGTCGGGCTTCTCGTCGGGGCGATCGAGGTGCTGTACCTGGCGAACGCATTCCGCGAGAAGAGCTTTCTGCGGAAGATGGTCTACAAGACTGGGCTTTACTTGCTGCTGTTTCTGTCCGTCAACGTCCTTACGTACCCGATCGCCGCCAGCCTGGACCTCGACACTACGATCCTCGACCCACAGGTCTGGGACAGGCTGTGGCGATACCTTGCAAGCGCCACCCACATCAGCACCGAGTTGCAGCTGGGTGTGGCGCTGGTCATTTCTCTCTTGTACGCGGAGGTCAGCGACTACATCGGCCACGACGGGCTCGTCAACTTCTTCACGGGGAAGTACCATCACCCAGTCGAAGAACAGCGCGTGTTCATGTTTGCCGACATGAAGAGCTCGACATCGATCGCAGAGAGCCTTGGTCACGAACGCTACTTCGAGTTTCTGCGGGAGTACTACGCGGACATGACGGATGCAATCGTGTCCCACTCCGGCGAAGTCTACAAGTACGTCGGCGACGAGATCATCGTGTCCTGGCCCCATGACTCTGATCGAGACAATGCTGATCGAGACAATGCCAGATGCATCCGGTGCTTCTTCGCCATGACGGCTGCGCTAGCCGTGCGAGCCGACTGGTACACCTCGCAGTTTGGTGTGGCACCCACGTTCAAGGCGGGAATACACCTCGGGGCCGTCACGACCGGCGAAATCGGGACGCTCCGAAAGGAGCTGATGTTCACAGGGGATGTTCTGAATACCACGGCGCGAATTCAGGCGCTCTGCAACGACCTCGGCGTCGATCTGCTGATTTCGAGCACCTTGAGGGAGCGCCTCAACTTTGACGAGGATACCGAGTTCGAGACCCGGTCGTTGGGGAGGCTTGAGCTGCGCGGCAAGAAGGAGGAGCTTGAGTTGTTCGCGGTGGAGCGGCGGTAGCGCTGGCGTTCTCCGGTCCAGAGATGCTCAGTCCAGGAGTCGGGATATTGGCAAGAACGATCAGGGAAGCCGACGAGAGCAAGGCAAAATCCGATTCTTCGGGATCCGTGTCCATTTCGCGCTCAAACCCGTCAGCCCCCAATCAAATCCAGCTCCCGAGCCCCGGCGGCAAGCCCATCCCGAATCGACGCGAAGTCCCCGGCGTTGGCGATACATTGGCAGCCCTGCGCGCGCCATCGTTGTACGGCGCCCGTGCCTGAAGCAGGGCACGCCCAGGCAACCCCGTTCGCGGCGGCCGCCCCGCCGACGCGCTCAAACGCCGCCTCCAGCCGCGAACCATCGGCGTCGCCGATCTCGTCGTGGCGATAGCGGTAGCCGAGATCGCCGGGACCAACGAACAGCATGTCAACCCCCTCTACCGCAGCAATCTCTTCCACATTCTCGACTGCTTCGGGAGTCTCGATCTGAACCGCCAGAAACGTCTCCGCATGCGCCCACTCGGCGTAGTCGTCGATGTCGTGTTGGTTGTAGTCGCTGTCCAGGCCGGCGTTGTCAAATCCGCGCTCGCCAACCGGGGGAAACTTCGTGGAGCGGACTAGATCGCGGGCCTCCGCCGCCGTCGAGACGTGCGGGACCATGAGTCCGGTAGCCCCGTCCTCGTGGTAGCGATACAACTGCGCCTTCTCGCGCGTGGGCACGCGAACCATACAGTCGATGTCGAAGTGGTGACACGCAAGCAGAAGCGCCTGCACCTCCCGCGTCGTCATCGCGCGATGCTCGAGGTCTAGCCAGATGCAGTCGTATCGAGCATCCGCGGCCATACTGACAAAGGCAGGGATATAATGCCCGAGGCTGCACATGCGCGCAAAACCGCCGCCACGAACAGCCGCAAGAAGCTTACTCCTTCTCATTCCGGATCCTGATGGATGCTAGTGCCGACACGACTGGCGAGGGGGGGGCGAAATGTGGCGTCTCATTGCTCCACGGGTACCCGTTTCGGAGAATCCGGCGACAGCAAACTTGCGACCCAGCCAACAGCGACGTTGACCAGCAACGAAATTGTTGAGATCCATTGGAAGCTGATCGGGTCTGGGGCGCGCGCCGTTTCGACTCCCGTCACCGGATCGACACTCGTCACCATCTGCACACCAAAGACTGCCGGATTCCAGTCCCACGTATTCACACCGAATGTAACCAACGGACCAGAGAACGCCACGAGTGCGCCGGCCACCGTGCCTGCAATGCATCCGATCCATACGCCCCGCCGGCTTGCGCGCGGAACGAACAGCGCAAAGAGGAACAGGCAGAAGATCGGCACCGTGAACAAGTTCACCGTCTTGTTGGCCACCGCGAGAATATTGCCCGGCACCTGCGCGATCAGCGAGCTCCCGATGACGACCATGACTCCAACGGCGACGGCGAGCCAGCGCGCCAGGAGAACGTGATCGCGCTCGTCCATCGGTTTGTCGCGAAACCGATCAACGAAATCCGTCGTGACGACTGCGCTGATCGAGTTGATTCCTGAGTCCATGCTCGACATAGCGGCTGCGAGCATCCCCGACGCAACAAGGCCCGATACAACCGGCGGAAGATGAAAGGCAATGAATCGCGGGAAGACGTTGTCAGCGTCAGCGCTAAGCGAAAAACCATCGGGGAGCACCTGCGGGTTTGCCTGGAAGTACCCCAGCATCGCGAGTCCGGCGACGCCGAGCGTAACGATCACAAGCGCACTGATGACGAGCTGTAATCCGATGGCCCGACGGGCAGCCTTTGCATCTTGCATCGCCATAAATCGCTGCACCGAGACCTGATCGCCACCCGACGTGGCGATGAACCAGATCATCATCGAGATGATGGAGCCAACGACAGTGACGCGTGTCGCCGGGTCGAAACTCAGAAACGGCTGACTGTCCCAGTCCGCGTACCATTCCGTCGGAAACCAGTCGAAGCCATCCATCGACACAGTGACAACCACGATGACAAGCAGCGACCCGCCGTATAGCAGGATCGTCTGAAGGAGATCGGTGATGACGACCGCGCGGAGCCCGCCGAGCGACGCGTAGATGAGGGAGACGGCGCCGGTGACGATCACGACAACCGGAACCCCTCGTTCATCCACATCGATGATGTACGTAAACGCCCGCGCCGCGGCGTAGATCAGCAACGACATCCATACCAGGCGCAGCAACAGGAACAGCGACGCGCCGAGCGTCCTGATCCCCACACCGAGTCGCTCTTCCAGCAGCTCGTACGCACTCGTGACACGCACGCGCATGTAAACGGGCAGCAGGAGAAATCCGACGACGAGGAACACCACCGGATAACCCAGCAAGTTCGTCAGATAGATCGGTCCTTTGCCGATCATCTCGCCCGGCAGCGACAGGTAAGTGACGGTGCTGAGCAGCGAAGCAAATAGCGAAACACCGATCAGGCCGGGGGGCATGTTGCCCGATCCGGTAAAATACTCGCCCGTCGACTGCTGCCTTCGACCGAAGAACCACCCGAGCCACAGGACGACAACCGCGTAGGCCACGATGATGACCCAGTCGATTGTGGCGAGACCATCCGGCAGTGGAGCGGATTGCATGTTGCGGCGGCTTGTTTCGACGACAAGCATACGCATGCGGGACGCTGATCCACAAAGCCGGTGGGGCGAACTGGCTGCTCCGGTACCGGATGTTTGCCGATGATCTTATCCTCATCTTGGTCGGCACGCACGCGACACAGCGCCATCGAAAATATTTGACTACACGATGAAACCCCAACTCCTCATTCTCCTTCTCCTCTGCCTGCTCCCGGTTGTCGGTGCGTGCGGCCAGTCTGACGATCCGCCCAACATCGTGCTGCTGCTCGGGGACGATCACGGCTACCCGTACTTCGGGTTCACGGGATCTGACCACGTGCATACGCCGAACATGGACCTCCTCGCGCGCGACGGCGCGACCTTCCATCTCGGGCACGTCACTTCGAACCACTGCCGACCAAGCCTGCAAACGCTGATGACCGGACTCTACCCGGCGCAGTACGAACTACTGGTCGACCGCTTCAGGGAATCCGAAAAAACACAAAGTGAAATCTACCTGCAGGCGAATCCCGACGACCGCGCCACCTGGGAAAGGAACTTCGGATTCATCGCAATGAACTTCTTCACTACGCTGCCGGAACTCCTCGCTGAGCGCGGCTACGCCAGCTTCCAGGGTGGCAAGTGGTGGGAACAGTCGTACCGCAACGGCGGATTCTCCGACGGGATGTCTGAAGGCTGGGACCTCGAGGCGCCGCGTGGCCCCGGCTGGTTCGAGGAGTTCATGGGCGGAGAGGGCATGAGGCTTACGCGGGAAACCATGCAGCCGGTGAACGACTTCATTGATGAACATGCCGATCAGCCTTTCTACATCTGGTACGGTCCGTCGCTGCCGCACACGCCGCTCAACCCACCGTACCGCTATCGCAAGTATTACGACAACACCGGCCTCTCCGCGTCTGCACAGCTCTACTACGGCAACTGCACCTGGTGGGACGCCGGCGTTGGAGACCTCGTCGACTACATCGAGTCGAAGGGACTGCTCGAGAACACGCTCTTTGTCTACGTAAACGACAACGGGTGGGAGCAACCGCCGTTCGTCGACTACACACCCGACCGCGACCTCTTCCTCAACGGCGGCACGCGCGGTAAACTTGGCCTGCACGACCTCTCGTTCCGGACGCCGATTATCCTCCACTGGCAGGGTCACATACAGCCTGCCGATTTCCCCGACGTACTCGTCTCTACGACCGACATCGTACCAACGCTGCTCGACTACGCCGGAGTTGCCATTCCCCCCGATCTTCCGGGACACTCACTCAAGCACGTAATCGAGGCGCGCGCTGGCGATGGTACTGGCGACGGTGCCGGCGATGCTGCCGCCGACGCGAATTGGCGCGACGCGTTGATCGGCGAAATCACCCAGACACGTCACCCGACCGACGCCATGGGCCAGCAAACCGAAGCCTACTACTACCGCGACCTGCGGTGGCACTTCATGTGGTGGAAGGAGTTGGGCCGGGTCGAACTGTACGATATGGTGGCAGATCCGGAGGCCACGGTCGATCTGGCTGCAGAGCATCCGGACCTGATCGACGGGTTTCAGCGAGAGATCGAAGCCTGGAAGCGCGAAATCATCGCGCAGGTGTCGAAATGAGGGCCCACGCATCGACGGGATTGGTCCTGGTCCAAGGATTGTATAGTGTGCAGTGGTACTCGCCGTCCCGAAATTGGCTTGCCACACGCATGACCCGATAGCCAATAGCCGACTAGCCATGCCCATGAAGCTGCACCTACGATCTGCGATCTTCACGATCACCGCGCTCACCGCGACACTCCTCCCAGCCCCGGCCCATGCCCAGCGCGTTCTTGACGTCATAACCAGCGGCCTCACGAGCGTGGACGTGCGGGACAAGATCGCCTTCGACGGAATGCTGTTTCTCAGCACGAGCAACTTTGACGGGACAGCGACATCCGGCATCGAGCTCTGGAAATCCGACGGAACCAACGCAGGCACCGTTCGCGTGGCAGACATTCGGCCCGGAAGCGACAGCTCGATCCCCGCGGGCTTCACACTGCTCGGCAGCGACCTCATCTTTGCAGCGGATGACGGGACCCACGGCCGCGAACTGTGGAAGACCGACGGCACGGAAGGGGGCACAGAGATGGTCAAGGACGTGCGCGCCATCAGCTCCGCCTCGTCCTTTCCGGATCACCTGACGGCGATGGGCGGGAACGTCTACTTCTCGGCGAGCGGATACGATGAAGGGCCGCCGATACAGGATCTCGGCAATGAGCTGTGGAAATCCGACGGAACCGAGGCCGGCACCGTACTCGTGAAAGACATACAGCTCGGCAACGGGGGGTCCTTCCCCGACCAGCTCACCGCGGTCGGCAACCGGCTGTTCTTCCAGGCAGACGACGGCGTGACCGGCGAAGAACTCTGGGTTACCGACGGCACAGAGGAGGGCACGATGAAGCTGAGCAACTTCAATCGCGTCGGGTTCAGCAGCGTCGTTACCGACCTGACGCGCGTCGGCGAAACGTTGTTCTTCACTGCATCGGGAGCCGACGGAAAGGAGCTCTACAAGTCAACGGGCACGGATGTATCTCTTGTCGAAGACCTGAGTCCGGGTGCAGCCGGCACCATCTTCCAGAGCCTGACCGATGTCGACGGCACGCTGTTCTTCGTCGCGCGCATCGACAACAACATCGCGCTCTGGACTTCCGACGGAACGGAAGCGGGAACCGAGATCTTGCTTGACCTGACGCCCGCCTCTGCACTTGACCAGTATACGACCCCACTGAACGTCAACGGCACCTTCTACTTCACCGCCGAGGACGGCACCACGGGGCGCGCGATGTGGAAAAGCGACGGCACGCCCGGCGGAACGATGAAAGTCTCCGACGTCGAGCCCGCGCTAAATGCAGGCGTCGGATTTTTCGGCGGTGGGGGTGGCGGCGGCGCAACCACAGACGAAGGTTTCATATTCACCGGCTTCCTTGCGGGCATCGGCACAGAGATGTTCAAGACTGATGGGACACCTGAAGGCACCGGACTGTACCGCGACCTGGGCCCGGGCTTTGCGTCGGCGGTGCCGACGAACTACCTGAACGTGGGCAACCAGATCTTCTTCACTGCAACGATTGACTTCCTGACGAATCTCTGGGTGACAGATGTGCCGGTTGGCTGTGAGACGCGGGCGGTCGAGAGCGACGGTGCATATGACTTCGGCCCGGATGCTGCAGTTGACATCGTTTTCTCCGGATTGGGGGGCAGCTGCTCAGTACTAGCGGAACGATTCGAGCGTCCGCCGCCCGAGCCGACTGGAATTGCCGAGGTCGTCATTGGTGACTACTACTGGTCGATCGGTGCGCCGACGTGCACGTTTGATGCGGGGACGGAGATCCGGTTCAACCTCGATGAGCTACCGGCCGGTAGCGGCTTCGCCGACCCGTCAGCAATCAAGGTCTACAAACGCAGCGGCGACGAGGACGACTTCACTGAGGTTACCACAGTGACCTACGACGCGGCCACAAACGAGATCGTTGTCACGGGTCTGACGGGGTTCAGCGAGTTTGCATTCGCCGGCGATATGGGGGTCGGGGTCGACGAGATCGCCCGCTTCGAGTCGCCCGCAATCATCGGTGCGCCGTACCCGAATCCGTCTGCAAGCACCGTGCAATTCGACATTACAGTCGCCGAAGCACAGCAGGTGCGGGTCGCAGTCTACGACATGCTGGGCCGCCGCGTCGCGACAGTCCCTGCCCGGGAACTCCAGGCGGGCGAGTTGCACTCGGTAAGTACTCCAGTCACAAATCTTGCTTCAGGCGCCTACATCATTAAGGTCGACGGCGAACGCTTTGTCGACGTCCGGATGGTCTCGGTTTCACGTTAAGGGGTCGCGGCGCCTTCATGTGAAACCTCACATTACAACGAACGACCGCACAACCGGTGTGGTCTGGTTTGCGCGCAACCGTAGGAAGTACACTCCGGGGACCCAGTCGCGCGAATCAAACACGAGCTCGTGCCCGCCGGCACCACGAGAGCCGGTGTCTAGAACCGCGACCCGCCGTCCCATCGCGTCGAAGACCGCAGCGTGCACTGTTGCACCCGCATCGAGTGAATACTCGAGGGTCGTGGCGCCTCGGCCGGGACTTGGATAAACGTCTGACCACTCGAGGTTGGGCGTCTCCAACTTCTGGTCGGCGACAACTTGCTGTCCGATCAGCTCCTGCAAAGAGTAAATGAACACTTCCCCCACAGAGTGAATTCGACGCCCTTGTATTCGGCTTCGGACTGGCGCACTCACGACGACGAAGTCACCCTCTACCTCCATGTCGTAACCGATACATCCGTCATTATCGTGCGAAGATCCCCTTATCGGTCTAGGGTGTTCAATCGTGCGCAAGAACTCCCAGCTGCCGTTGCGGTACTGGAACATGCGAATCTCACTCAGGACGATGTGTCCCAGGCTTTTCGACCGATCGGGGGATCTGTATTCGCGGCTAACGAAGAGATGGTTCTCGTGCATTTTGAGTGACATCACCCCGATACCGTTCGCGGTCATGTCGATCTCCTGCTCAACGGCCCACGCCCCGGTCGCGTCTCGACGAACAATCGTAACAATCACTTCCTCTTGCTCGCCTGGCTCCACCAGCGATGCATCGACGGAATGCGTCACAACTACTCGATCGCCCTCACAGTCCAGTGCATCTATCTCGAGTCCGCGGGGAACGATCGTGTCGACGGCATTCCACTCGCCGCCCACCAACCTGAAAAACCGCAGTGCTTCCGCGCGTTTGATCTTGAGAACGCCGGTTTGCGGGTCCCGGATCAGTCCGTCAGTGTAAACCTGCAGAACCGCATCGTCACCGGCCATACACATCCGGTAGTGGTACTCCGGCAACTCACCTAGCTCTTGCAGTGAGTCATCCTCGTTGCGCGCGTACACGATGATCGTGCGCGGATACGTTTCGCCCTCCGGACTGCGCGACACGGCCATGAAGCGTTCGTCCAGATAATTCAACGTGACAGTTTCTCCGACACGGGAATGCAAGAGCGTGTCCGACATCGTCCAATTGCCTTGCTCGCGGCGATAGATGAAGACGTTGCTGCTTGATCGGATTTTGCCATCGACAATCCACCCACTTGCGGCGAGCATGTCTCCAGACACGTAGAAAGTGTTGAAGCCAAAGTCATGCGCAAAGTCCGGAATGGTCAGTGTCTGGGTGCGCGTCCAATCAAGCCCATTCCGCTCGAAAACACGGATTACCGCAAGTCTGGGCTGCGCCTCGCGGGCCTGCTTCGTCATGACAAACACATTGTCGCCACTGATTCCAACCACCTTACCAAATTCGGCGCTGTAGCGCGGTGTCCTCGGTTCAAGATGAGCCAGCGGACGCTGGGCGTCGGCGTTGCCGGCAGATAGTAGTGCGATAGTCAAACCCGTCGTGAACATGACTGTCACCTTGTGGAGCATCGAAGTCATATCCGCACCTCAGCAGTAGATCTCTCCGTGCATTTTCAGTCCGGGCGACCAGGGTCGCTCGGAAAACGAAATGACCTGTCAGATTTCGTGGGCGAGGTGTTCTGGCGCCATGTCCAGCCGTGCCGGTTAGCCTGTCCAGAGGCTGTGCCTCCGGTTGCATCCTTTGCGATGCAGTCCTACCCTTCGCTGGACAAATCTGATCGACAACATCGAAGATGACGCAGCAGGAGAACGTGGAGCCCGAAGAAGGTGACCGGCCGGTTGGCCGCGTTCACACGCTCCTTCGCCGATTCGTCGACGTGCACCGCGATGAACTTGCCGCGTTGCTGTGGGCTACGCTGTACGGCTTTTCGATCTTCCTCAGCTACTACATCCTGCGGCCCGTTCGCGACGAAATCTCGTCGGCTGATCGCGGAAATCTGCAGATTATCTGGACGGCCGTGTTCCTGGTGATGCTGCTTGCGGTACCGCTCTACTCGTGGATCGCGTCCCGTCGACCCCGGGGCATTTTTGTCCCGCTGGCCAACCGCTTCTTCGCGGCCAACCTGGTCCTGTTCTACGTTGCCCTTGTTGTACTTCCCGAATCGGCGCGCCCGTGGATCGATCGCGTATTCTATGTCTGGGCGAGCGTCTTTGCGCTCTTTGTAGTCACGGTGTACTGGGGGTTTCTCGCAGACGTCTTCGATCAGCGCCAGGGCAAACGGCTGTTTCCGTTTATCGCAGTTGGGGCATCGATTGGTGGCATCGCTGGTTCAGCCGCCGCCGGGGCCCTGTCTCAGGTCCTCCCGGTATTTGCGCTGCTGCTCATCGCCGCGGTACCGCTTGAAGTTGGCGCACGTTGCGTGAAGGTGTTGCACGCCAACTCGGCGGGTAGGTCGGATGTCCGCCCCACGGCCGAGCTGCCGTTACCCGGCAATGCATTGAGTGGAATCCAGGCGGCCTTTCGTTCACCGTACCTCCTGGCCATCGCCGCCTACCTGGCACTCATGACGTTTGCATCGACGGTGTTGTACTTCCAGCAGGCAGACCTGATCGGAGAGGCGTTCGCAGATCGTGGAGAGCGCCGTGCGTTCTATGCCTGGATCGACCTCGCCGTCAATGTGCTGACCGTGGTTCTCCAGGTTGCCGTAACTGCGCGGATCATCAAGTGGATCGGCCTCGCCGCCAGCCTCGTGCTGGTGCCGGCGGTTGCCGCGATCGGATTCCTTTCACTTGGCATCTATCCCCTCCTTGCGATCCTGGTTGGCCTGCAAATCCTCTACCGCGCCGGGCGCTACGGCATCGCAAAGCCGGCCCGAGAGGTCCTCTTCACGGTTGTGGACCGCGAAGAGCGGTACAAGTCCAAGGCCTTCCTCGACGCTGCCGTCTACAGAGGCGGAGACCTCGTCAGCGGCTGGATCTATGCGGGTCTCGCCGCTATCGGACTTTCGGTCGGGGCAATAGCGCTCGTTGCCGCCCCCATTGCCGCGGTATGGGTCGGCGTTGCGTGGACGCTCGGCCGCCGTCACGAAGCCATCGCGGCGGAGAGGTGATTCGGGTTTGTACATTGGGGCAGTCAAGTCGGGGTGGAGTAGTCAAGTCGAGGTATTGGTATGAAGTGGACCAGACGTGAATTTGTGCGAGCAGGCAGCGCCGCGGGTGCCGCTATTGTGGCGGGTTGTCGTCCCGCTTCCTCCGGGTCGCCATCGCCGTCGAGTGCGGGTCCAGACGCATTGATCGAGCGGGTCATCCCAAGCTCCGGCGTATCCGTGCCCGTCGTTGGGATCGGCGGCCGAAACTATCGCACCGAATGGGCCGAGGAGGGTCTTGGCCAATACCGCGAAACGCTCAAGGTGTTTGCCGAGATGGGCGGACGCGTAGTCGATACCGCTCCGAGTTACGGTGACTCCGAGACGCTAATTGGAAACATGCTGAAAGAACTCGGCACCCGCGACACCACTTTCCTCGCGACCAAGGTTGACCGGGAAGGTCAGGCTGAAGGCCTTGCGCGTATGGAACGATCGCTGGAGATGTTACAGACTGACCACGTCGAGTTGATGCAGGTGCACAACCTGCGTGATGCCGCAACCCAGCTGGGCACGATGCGCGAGTGGAAGCAGGACGGTAAGGTTGGGCACATCGGCGTGACAACGTCATCCGACAGACAGTACGAGGCGTTCGAGGAGCTCATGCGGAACGAAGATCTGGACTTCATTCAGATTGACTACTCCATCGGCAACCGGAATGCTGCCGAGACGCTGCTGCCGCTGGCGCGCGAACGCGAAATGGCGGTTCTTATCAACATGCCGTATGGTCGCGGACGAACCTTCGCGCGCGTCGGCGAGCGCGAGGTACCCGAGTGGGCGGCCGAATTCCAGGCAGCGTCCTGGGGGCAGTTCTTTCTCAAGTACATCTTGTCGCATCCTGCCGTGACCGCGGTGATTCCCGGTACGACGAAGCCGCACCACGCGGTAGACAATCTCGGCGCCGCGATGGGCACATTGCCTGACGCGGCCATGCGGGCGCGGATGGAGGAGTTCTACGACGGGCTGCCTGAGTAGCGGTGCGAGCGCTGGGGGCGCGCTCGGGTCCAGCGGTATCCGAGATGCGTGCGGCAGCTCTCCACAAGAGACCGTTCATGGCACCCCAAGCGCCTGTTTTTCGCTAGTCTGTGGGATAGCGAGCCGTCAATGTCGGCCTCGCCCGACACCCACACGCTCAACCGCCCCAATGACCCGTCTGCTAGCGCTCGCGACCACGATCTTACTGGCGTCACCGGCGTTCTTCACCGACGCCACTGCACAGCAACTCTCGACGATCGGCGGTGACGTGACGACCTCCACCGGCGCGCCCCTGCCGCGTGCGCGCGTGATGGTGTTGACGGCGGACCAGTCAGACACCCTCACCGTCCTGTTCACCGATGCGGCTGGCCGCTACGAAGACCAGCTCGACACAAGCGTCGGCGTGGACGAACCACGTGGCGTCGCGGCAGGTACGGAACTCGCCATCGCCGCGATATACCCCAACCCTGTCGCGGGAGGCGGCAGCACCGTCAACATCCGATACGCAACGCGCACGGCAGGCGAAGAAGCACCGACGGTTGAGTTGTTCGACGTGCTGGGTCGGCTGCTACCCGAGGATAGCCGCATCGCGGCCGGACTCTACTTCGTGCGGCTTCGCACCAGCGGAGAGAGAGTGTCACCGACGCGCACACTCGTCGTGACGGCTTCAGGACCTGTCCGCTTCGTGATGTCTCGTGAAGAGGCACCCACCGTCGCAGCGTCTGAGCTCGCCGCCGGGAAGTCCGCCGCCAGCGGCCGTGTCGCCACCCTGGTCCGCGTGGAGAAGGACGGATACGTCACCGAGGAAGCATCCGCAGAGATCAATGCCTCATCGCCGACCGAGCTCGACTTCGAGCTCAACGACGCGGCAACGCCAACCGCAAGCTTTACCGTATCAGGTACGCTCGAGGTAGGTGGCGCCGCAGTATTTGACGCCACGGCCTCGACCGGCGCAAACGCCGAAGACCTGACGTACGCCTGGTCTTTCGGTGACGCGCTCATGGGAGGCGGCGCCGAGATCGCCCACGTCTACACGGCCGCCTCGACGTACGACGTCACGCTCACGGTTACCGGCGACTACGGCGCGCGGTCGTCAGTCACGCAGCAGGTTGGAATCGCAGGTGGGCCACCGCCGCTCAACAGCAACGGCACGCTCACGGGAATCGTAAGCGACATCTCAGGTTTTGCGCTCGCAGACGTTACGGCTTCGATCGTGGGTACCGGGCAGACCGGAGTAACCAATCCGTTCGGCATGCTCGAGATGGGCGGCGTGGACGTTGGCGTCCCGTTGGTCGTCAGGCTGTCTCGACCAGGGTATTCATCGCAGGTCGTTCAGGTCGGCGTCCTGGCAGACACAACCACTACGCTGTTCTTCGACACGGCCATGCGGCCGCGCGACGCAGCGATCGAGGTCCCCGAAGCTGAAGACGGTTTCATGAAGCGGGCGCGTGACGGCGTCATGGTCGAACTGCCACCTGATGCGCTGATGCGCGCCGACGGCGAAATGGCCTCTGGTGCGGTGAGCCTTTCGATGACACCGGTCGACGTTGCCGACCCCGAAGAGGTGCGCAGCTTTCCGGGTCGCTTCGAAGGGCTGCAGCCGGACGGCTCGTCTGCGCTGCTGCTGAGTCTCGGCACGGCAGAGTTCACCTTCGAGCAGGGCGGCGAGGAACTGCAGCTCGCGCCCGGAAAGACCGCAACTATTGAAATACCGATCTACACCTCCGAGGCCGCGATTGGTGAAGAGATACCACTCTGGTCCATGAACGAAACGACCGGCGCCTGGGTGCAGGAAGGTGTCGGCACCGTCGCCGAGTCATCGTCGTCGCCGAGTGGCCTCGCGCTGGTCGCACAGGTCGGCCACTTCTCGTGGTGGAACATCGACAAACCAGACTTCGAGCCCGATGAAGCTGAAGGCCTCTGCTTCAAATGGGAGTGCTTCAACGGCATTTGCAACAAGGTGAAGGTGTACTGTTGGGTCGAGGGCGCAATCAAGGGGGACCTCGACAAGCGGGGCCTACTCGACCCGCCCGTGTTCACCGCACGCAAGTTCTTCCCGGCAGAAGGAAGTACCGTGCTGCTGCCCGCCAACCGCGAGGTGGTCCTCCGCGGCACGGTTGTCCAGGACAGCGTGCTGCTGCGCGGCGACACGTCGTTTGTTGCCGTGCCAAACGGCTCGAGCCAATTTGAACTCGTCCTCGACACCGCGTTTGTGACGAGCGTAAATCGCGTAGGCATTCCCTTCGATACGACGGATGCCTTCATGCAGGGCGAGTTCCACCTGTACGAGTTCCAGGGACGCGCAAGCCAGGTTGTGGCCTTCTCGGGCCAACGGATTACAGGCTCGGGCTTCCCCGCTAACATCGAGTTGTTGGATTCACTCGGGACTGTTCTCGCGTCCCGCGTAGCAGACAGCGATGTCAGAGTCGCGCAGCTTCCCGACGACGGCTTGTATCGCTTCAGAGTCACCGCCACCGCCGCGGGCGAATCGTCTTATCGCCTGCGTGTCGAGACAGTATCCGGCGGGATGCAGGTCAACTCGAATTTCGAGCTGCGGCTGGGGCCACAGGATTTCAGGATTCTCCAGTTTGATCCGGGCCAGGCCGAGATGCTTCTCATAGGAAGTGAGGCACCAGAGGGCAGAATAAGAATGAAGTCGCAGATCTGGGATAGCCAACTCAACGGCGTAGGTGGCACAATTCGCGACCCAGACTCCGGTCCGTTCGAACCCGGCGTGGGTGTCCACTACACCATTATCCAGGCGCTACCGGCGGCTACTGACTCAACTGTCCGCGTAGGGCTGTCTGAAGTCTTCCCGGACGACCCGGTACACATAAACTTCGACAGCAATGGCCACGGGCAGGCGACAACGGCGATGAACTACCACGGACAGCGACGATACTTCACGTTCGACGCTGAGACGGACGAAGGCTTCGAGCTTGCGCTGTACCGGACAGACACATCTGAAGCTGTAGATGCATTGTTCAAGCTATTCTACCCGGCGGGCAACCAGGTGCCGAGTGTGACCCCGCAATCCGGGTGGAACGACGAGATCATTCTCGGTTGGGGTACCGCCCTGCAGGCTTCGGGCCGATACCGCCTGACCGTCAGCGATGAGCGATTCAATACGATCGGCGGATTCGAGGTTCGTCTCAGTCGCGTGGCGCCGTCCAACAGCATTATTGTTGATGACGACCTCGCTTGTGCGGGGGCGACGACATCCTCGGTTTCGGCGGCACTTCATGCCATCACGGACGGCGGCACGGTCACGCTGTGCGACGGTGTCCACGTGTCGCCATCGCGACCAACCTTGCTCCGCGATGACGCAACGTTCACGGGCGAATCCCGCGAAGGAACCATCCTGCAGTTCACCGACATCAACCGATTTCCCGGATCAATCCTGGACGCGCAGGGACGCAACATGACGGTCAGCAACATGACGATGCAGACCGATCCGAAGCCGAACCAGGCCAACCTGGGCATCCGGTCGACCAATTCGATTGATGGCAACACGGCCCTGTTCGAGGACCTGACCTTCCGCCCGATCACACCGGGGAATATCATGGGCGTTGCTATTGAAGGCACGTACGAGGCTGTTGTCATCCGCGACATCGACTACGAAAGCGGTGGGCTGTCAGGGCGATCAATCGACCTGCGTATCAGCGAGTCTGCGCTCATCGAGGGTGGCACTTACAACGCGACCATCAACGCGTCTCGAACCGGGTCGGATAACTTCGAGATTGACATCGACGGCGTGACAACAACGTTCGGCGGGATCTCCATTCAGAACGTCGCTCGTGGCTCTATCCGCAACAATCAGATCGACGGCCAGATCGCGGTTACGATATCCGACAGCGTGGAGATCGTAAACAACGTGATCTCCAATTCATCCACGGTCAGCTTCGATGCGATTCGTGTGCAGCAGACCGCGACGAGCCTGATCGAGGGCAACGTCATGGACCGCAAGATCGATGTCTCAGTCGGCGAGGGAGACAGGTCGATTATCGCGCGCAACCGAATCAACCTCGGCGACGAGACTGAAGTTGTCACGCTTTCTCACGTGTTCAACGAGAACGGCGGGACGCTGCAGATGCTCAACAACATCGTAGAGGGTAAACGATCGACAACAGGCAACCTGCGCATCTTCTACGCCGATCTGTTTGCCGAACTCCTCGTAGCAAACAACACGATCCTGCCGGAGCAGGCCGGCAACTCGGCTGAGTTCGTGCCGACTGTTCTGATGACACTTCGCGACCAGGCCTTCACAGGCGACCTACCGGTGACGTTCGTCAACAACATATTTGTCGGCGATGCCACGACGGTCTTCTCGACGCCGGCGAACACGACAATCGACGCCGACTACAACCTGTACCACAATTACAACGTCCTCGTGACTGGTGGTGGCATCCGGACGGGCACAAACGACCTCTTCGGAAGCGACCCACTACTCACCGGCGCCGACTTCCAGCCGCAGAACGGCAGCCCCGCCATAGATTCGGGGGCGACGCCGTCGCAGTACAGCGGTGTGCCGGCCGTCGACTACGCCGGAACAGCGAGGCCGCAGGGCGTCGGCTACGACCGAGGCGCCTGGGAACAGTAGCGTCTCATTACTCGGCCACCATCACCAATGGCGACATGGAGCGTAGGGTGATGGAGGCGATCTCGCAGACTACTGCTGTCCCATTCCTTTCACTTATCGCACCCCAGCGAGGAAACGTTGCCGTGCGTGAGGGAGAGTTCTGCAGAATCCCGTTTAGACACTACAGGATTGTGTAGCTACATCTCCAGCCCCAATGCGGTGTTCCTTCGCCCGTTTCTTAACCGTGACCGCGATCGCGGCCACCATCTCCGTATCCGCCGTCGTCACCCCTGCCCACGCCCAGTCTGCCGTCGACAGCGTCAAAATGGAGCGAGGGCCCGTTATCCATTTCGAGGACAACAAGTGCTGGTGGGGCGCATGGGCCCGGTGGTCGGATGCCAAGGCACGGGTACTCGGCGTCGACTCAACGAGCTACGCAGATTACCGGAAAGTTGACGCTGAAGGCAACACCATTGTGCCGGCCTACGGACAGTCGTACAGCAACTTCAACTACAAAATACCGAAGGGCTACTTCGGCATGCTTCGCTCGCTCGGCGGCTCGTCTGGATCGCCCAAGGGCCCAAGCCCGCGGTGCTGGTCTTCGTTCGGCCACTTCACTTCGTGGCTGGCGTCCCAACCCGACTGGTACGCCGTATACAGCCTCGACGACGGAACGCCGATCGCCGAATTTGCCTGGGAGCAGCGGCGTAAGCTGATCGTCGACTTCGACGGCAGCTTCCCCGACTACTCCCGCGAGGTTGAAACCCCCAACAAGAAACCCGTTGCCTCGTACGAATGGGACTTTGGCGACAACTCCGCAACAGTGACCGGCGCCACTCCCTCCCACGAATACGCTGAACCCGGTCAGTATTTCGTCACCCTCAAGGTGACCGACGACGACGGCGATGAGGCAACCGTCACGCATGAGGTGACGGTCCGCAGCGTCGTCCTTGAGCATCGCATATTCACGGCACAGCGCAGGGTTTCAACCGGTGATACGCTGCGAGCAACTACGGTCGTCACCAACGTCGGCGTCGCAACGGCGGCAGAAGTCAACGTCTCGCGCGGCCTCACGACGCTGACGTCCTTTCCGGAGAGCGATGAGGCCAACTCTCGGGACGCGGAGTGGGATACGCTGACTCCGCTCACCGACTCAACGTTCACCGACGTGGGCGTCGACGAGACGATCAGCCTCACAGAGAAGTTCATCATCGAGGAAGGCGCCGAAGCCCGTATCGACAGCGCATGGGTGCCCGTGCCTGTTGACTGGGTGATCCGTTCGCTCGCCGGCGGATTCGACGAGGATGGCCTGCCGGCTGAGGTTCACGACCTCTGCGACAGCGAAGTCGCATGTACACCCGACAATGAGACGCGTGTCGAGAACAAACCGCTGGAGGTCGATCTACTCGTCAAGACTGCGGCCGGCGACGCGGTAAAGGTACGGTCGGGTTTGGCGCGCTATGCCAGCGACACGTTTCCGAACGGATTGTTTCGCCACCTCGTGCGGCCCAACCCCTTCGACGAGCTGCAGTGTAACTCCGGATGCGTCGACATCAACGTGCAAGTAGTCGACGAGACCGGCGCACCGCTGGAGGGTGCAGTTGTCGAACTGTCGCGCCTCCTTGTGGACACCGACCTCAATAAAAAGTCGATCGTCACGCCCAATCAAGGTGGCGGTGTCTTTGAAAAGAACGACGAGTGGGGGCGCGTCATGACGCTGCCGCCCACCGACGCCGAGGGCAAACAGAGCGCGCGGTTCTGGATGCCCGGGGTGATACATCCGGTGGACGCCTACGTTACCGCCCGAGCAACCAAGGAAGGCTACAACGTCGTGGAAGAGGAACAAAAGTTTGAGATGATCGCGAACCGCGTTGACGTGGTCAAACGAACCGCGCATCCACGGCTCGGGGACTACAACTTCCTGACCCCGGCAAAAGCGGTCCAGAATCTCAGCGAATGGTCAGATCTCCCCGGCTGGTGCACGTGGGGACAAGGGCTGCTCGTCGACGAATACTTTAAACTGGGGGGACACCCAATCGACGGCTTCTTCAAGCGGCAACTAGCGTCCCAACTGAATTTTCTCTGTACGGATTTACTGACGAAATACATCTACGACGAAGAGTTTGCCCTTGCGCACGAAGTGAAACCACGCAAGGACAAGTCCGCCCTGCACGCCGCGTTCAGCCAGACGATGAAGCTGGTTGCGCTCTATTGGTTCACGGAGCAATTTGAGTTCTCACTGGCGGGTTCCGCCGAGATCAGCCCCACCCTGGCCCCACCCTTCTTCGCGGTTGACAGCGAATTGTCCGACCAAATCGACAAAGCCACGCGGGCCATCGCCTGGCAGTACTTCGTGACGGGTACCCGCGCCCGCATCGATTTCGACCTGTACGAAGTGTCGCACTATGACCTGGTCGGCGACTGGGTTGAGTCGCTCTATATGGACCTCTCGACCCGTCCTGATCAGGACCCTAAGGTCGCCATCAAGAAGCTGATCACGAAGAACTACAACTCGAAGATCTTTCTTACACAGGATCCTGTTGAATCGACGCTCGAAGCTTCCACGGCAGGCGACGAGTCCATCACCGTCGAGACCACTCCGGGGAAGAATGCCGTCGCCGCAACGCAGCCGTTCGTCAGCGGTCACGTGCTTGCCGTGCACCCAGGAACCGGGCGCGAAGAGCTTGTCCAGGTTGCTTCGGTTAACGGATCAACGTTGACCCTTACCGCACCGCTGAAGTTCGCGCACAACGCAGGCACGGCCGTCGGTCTGATCGATTCGCTGGCGCTCACCCCACCGCTGCCGCCGACCAGCACGATGGGCGCTTCGGGGCTTCCCGGAAGTGAGCTTGAACCGGAATTGACGTGGTTTTCCGTTCAGCCCGCGGCCTCGTTTGACATCGACGTGGCGACGGATTCGCTGTTCACTGACGTCGTCCAGTCGTACGAGGACCTGACCGAACCGGAAGTCAGACTGGACGAACTCACCGACCGGACCCGCTACTACTGGCGCGTGGCAGCGACCAATTCGCTCGGGCAGGGCGAGTGGTCATCAACCTATTCTTTCTTCACCGGACAGCCACGGGCGGATGATCTGGCTGAAGCACACGTAATCGAAGACAAGCTCGACGTAGCCCGTTTCGTCTGGCACTACGCCGCGACATCTGAGACAGACGAGGTCGAAGCTTCCTGCGGTTCCGGCGGCAACTCGCTATGGTTCAGCTACACGCCGACGACCAGCGGCACCGTGGCGCTCGAGACGTTTGACTCCGGCCACAACACCGTCCTGAGCGTCTGGACGGGAACGAGTCACCCGTTGACTGAGGTTGCCTGCAACAACGATTACACTGATGTCCTCCAGTCGTACGTGGAGTTTCAGGCTGAAGCCGGTACCACGTACCTCGTTCGCGTGGTTGGTCTCGATGACCAACAGGGGCACCTGTTCCTGAACCTCCGAGCGCCTACCCAGGTAGGCACCGAGGATGGCGGCCGCGATGGGGTCTCGTTGTTGGCGCTTGACGTTTATCCCAACCCCGCCGGACAGGAGGCGACCGTGGCCGTCGAGATCCCTGCGCCAGCGGACGTGGTGGTTGAGATGTTTGACCTGCTCGGGCGAAAGCGGGCGGTCGTCGCTAATGGGCATAAGAAGGCCGGCACCCACCGCTTCGCGCTTGATCCGCTGCAGCTCCCGAACGGGGTCTACGTTGTTCGGGTTGTTGCAAACGGTGATGCGGCATCCGCAACATTCGTCGTCGCGAAGTGAGGGCTCGCCGTGCGTTATCGGTACAACCGCGCACGCACGGCTTCGACGGCCTCCTCATGAGCGCGCGCGTAGCCCTGATAGGGTTTCGCCTGTTCCGGTGTCCCCAGCGCCTCGAACGCGTCGACGATGCCTAGCGCGAGTACACCGGCGCCTGTTAGTTGTGGAATCTCATGCAGTCGCGCACCCTGCAACGCAGTTCCGAACTCGCGCGCCGCAGCCTCGGCGTCACCCAGCCGCAGGTGCAACTCAGCCCTGGCCGCTGCGCGGATCGGTGTGTTTGCCTCCTGCCCGGCAGGATCTAGGAGTCCGTAAAGTGAGTCGGCGACGGCCAGCGCCTGACTCGCGTTTCGGGTTTCTCCTGCCGCGGTGAGCGCCCGCGAAAGCACGAGGTGTGACCCGAATAGAAGTCGCGTTCGGTAGCGACCCTCCTCTCGACCCGGCACGAAGTGGGTCTCCACAAATCGGATCGCCTTTTTTGCACTTTCGACAGCGCCTCTCGCGTCCCCTAGCTGCAGCTGCAACGGCCCAAACTCACGCAGCATGAACGGGTAGTTGTTTCCTTCATCAAGTTGCTCGCGCATCGCGATTGCCCGCTGCAGGCGGTTGAACCGCAAAGCCGGGTCGGCTGCCTCGGCGATTGACAGATAGTAGAGCGCCTCTACGAGTTTCGGGTGCGGAGCGTCGTACAGCTGCGAGCGAATGTCAAAGGTTCGGCGGTGGTGGGCCTGTGACTGATCTGACACGCCCAGGGCCATGTAGGTGTCTCCGAGGAGGTGGTGCAGATCCGCCAGGAGGTGCGGCTGCTCTGCAAAGTCGCGATCCACCCCGGCTGCTGCCTCGTCGAGGACGGAACGTACGGTAGCATCCGGGCCCTTGTTTTCACCCTGAACGTACCATCGGTCGTTCGGCGATTGGATGATTCGTTTCAGGAAACCCGCCACTGCCTCAGCACGCTCGGCAGCAGCCAATGCCTCAGAAGCAGCCAACTCAGCGCGGTCGCGCTCACCCGCCAACCTCACGGTGAAGAAGGTCACGACTGTCGCGAGAAGCGCAAACACGGTTGCCGCCGCAAGAACGCGTCCGCGGTTTCGCCGGAAGAACCTGGTGGCGCGGTAGGACCGGGTATCCGGCATCGCTCGCACAGGGTACCCCGCCGCGTACCGATCGAGATCGTCGCCGAGTTCCGCCGCACTCGGGTATCGGCGATCGGGGTCGGCGGAGGTCGCCATTAGGACGATGGCCCGCAGGTCTTGCGGAAGCTTTCTAAGTGACTCTTGGACAGCTGCATGCCCTTGCGGTCGCCGTCCCGATAGCATTTCGCACAGCAGAATCCCAAGCGAAAACACGTCGGTTGCCGGCGTGACCTCGCCACCGGTGATCTGCTCAGGGGCCGCGTACTCCGGGGTCATGGGAGACGAACCGACGCGGGTAATGGCCGGTGCCCCGCCGCGCTCGGGCGCCCATTCCGATGACGCGACTGGATCAACGGGCACTGCCCCGATTGCACCGCTCTTGACGTCACCGACCGAACGCGCGATCCCGAAGTCCAGTAGCTTCACCATCCCACCCGGCGTTACAAGAACATTCGACGGTTTGATGTCGCGATGCACAACAAAACTCTGGTGGGCTACACGTACCGCGTCGCAGAGAGATCTGAAGAGCTCAACCCGCTGATCCGGGTCCAACGCTTCGTCACGACAGTACATGGTTAGCGGGGTACCGTCAACGTACTCCATGATGAGGTAAACCTGACCGGACTCAGTTGTGCCACCGTCGATTATCCGCGCGATGTTCTCGTGCTTGAGGCGGGCAAGAATGTGCTTCTCAAGGTTGAACCGCTCAGCGGCCTCGTCACTTCGCCAATCGGCGTGCAATAGCTTGATCGCAACAGACAGCTCAAACTCACCGTCGTCCCGGTGGCCTAGCCAGACGGAACCCATTCCCCCGCGACCAATCTGTCTTTCGATTCGGTAGGGACCGATACGATCCACCGCGGGCGACTCCTTTGGTAGCAGATCGAAGGGCTCGTCGGCAAGGATTCCGTCTCGCTCGGCGCGTTCGTGCGCGGCAAGGAGTTCCTCAAGCTCTGCGACTATGGCTTCGTCGTCGCACTGGCCCGCGATGAACGCGCGGCGTTCGGCGGCCGGCCTGGCGAGCGCATCGTTGAGAAGCTCACCGACGCGTTCCCAACGCTGGGAGTCCTGCATATTCATCGGCACGTCACTCCTTCTCGTCTCCTTCTGGTCCTCTTTCTCGACTCGCTCACCCCTGTGGGCTTCTCATCGCTTTGGCCTACACAACAATGAACGAGAAAAAGTGGTCTCGCGCCTCACTCCTGATCGAGCTCTCGTTGCAGCCAGGCACGCGCCGAAGTCCAGTCGCGCGAAACGGTCGCAGCCGAGAGCCCCATGATATCTCCCGTCTCGTCGATGGTGAACCCGGCGAAGTAGCGCAACTCGACGATCTCAACCTGACGCGGACTGAGTTCGGCGAGCCGGCGAAGCGCCTCGTCCAGCGCAACGACGTGCTCGGCCTTCTGATTCAT
Organism: Rhodothermales bacterium; assembly: GCA_028284545.1. GTDB lineage: Bacteria > Bacteroidota > Rhodothermia > Rhodothermales > JABDKH01 > JANQRN01. The sequence continues at coordinate 23,101 of JANQRN010000039.1, forward strand.
CACGAGATCCCGATCAGCCTCCAGCGTAATCGGCCTCAGGCCGGATCCGCGTTTTGCTGCCGATCGGCGCTCCGCGTAGTCGAGAAGGATCTGACGCATGGCCCTCACCGCGACCCGGTAGAAGTGCGCACGATCGGCGTACTGACCGTTGGACCCGGCGAGCTTCAGGTACGCCTCGTGGACTAGTGCCGTGGTGTTGATCGTGTCGGGCGCTGAACCCCGAAACCGCTGGCTCCGCGCAAGCACCTTCAGGTCGCGATAGAGAATCGCGAGCAACTCGTCACGGGCAGATTCGTTGCCCGCACGCATCTCTGTCAGCAGTTCCTCGATTTGCACCTGCGCACGACCGCTTGTGAATACCTGGCCTCAACATTTTGGAACGCAAAAAACTAACCATGTGGTGCCGAGGTTGCCAGCCTCCACCACAGCGCGGAGCGTGGCGCCAGCGTCACTTCCGGCGCTGTCAAGCCAAACCTCCGAAGCTCTGAGGCGGCCGCAATTCGGCGTATGGTGATCGGCGAACAGGCCGTACTCGCAGCGAGCCGCGAGCGTCGAAGATCTATGAAACGCTCGGACTTGCGGTTTCAGCGGATTATCCAGAGGCGTTCAGTTGGGTCATGAGTCGCGTCCCAACGCTCGCCACCACGATAGTGACACCACAACACCTCCAGCCGGCATGGTGTTTTTGGCAGCGCAGCTTTACGTGACACCACAAACCCCGGCGCCAAAAACACAAAGCCGGGAGTTTTTCTTTGGTCCTTTCTTTTTGCGGACAAAAAGAAAGGACGTCAGTTGCCCACCGAGCTCATTGCCAGCCGCAACCGATTCCGCGCCCGCTGCAACGCCGCCTCGGCTTCAGCCCGATCGCCGTCGCCTGACTTCAGCATCTCCTGAGCCTTGCGCTCAGACTCCTTCGCCCGCTCGACGTCGATGTCCGTTGCCGGCTCTGCAGATTCTGCGAGCACCGACACGTAGTTGTCGACGACCTCCAGAAATCCACCACTTGTGGCGTACGCGATCTTCTCGCCGCCCGGCGTAGTAATCACCAGCGACCCGATGCCAAACGCCGCGATCAGCGGGGCGTGGTTGTGCAGTACCTC
>JANQRN010000040.1 GCA_028284545.1 Rhodothermales bacterium
CACGCCTCTCTATCGTAACGTAGTGCAACCACTATGATACGGCGCGTGCACTCCCGACTCGAGAACCGACGACTGGACAAACTGGACCTGCGCATCACCCGGTGGATGGCACAGTATGGAGTTATTCTCCTGCGAGTCTCGCTCGGTGTAGTCTTTCTCTGGTTCGGACTGCTGAAGTTCTTCCCCGGGGCAAGCCCTGCCGAGACGCTCGTCGGGCAAACCGTCGCGACGGCCTCCGGCGGATTGGTGCCTCCGTCCGTCAGCATGCCCGCACTAGCCCTTTGGGAGTGCCTGATTGGTATCGGCTTGATCACGGGTCGTGCCATGCGGTTTACGCTGTTCCTTTTGTTCGCCCAGATGCCGGGGACGATCCTCCCCGTGTTTCTTTTTCCCGATCTTACGTTCAAATCAATTCCGTTCATCCTGACGTTGGAAGGGCAGTACATCGTGAAGAACATCGTGCTGGTTTGTGCGGGGATCGTGATAGGTGCAACCGTGCGAGGCGGACGGCTTGAAGCGGAGCGTTCCCGTGTCTGAATTCTCGACGGCAGGCCGCCCGGAACGCTTGCGAATCGACTATGCCCTGCCGGCCAGCGCCCCGACAACAGATGAACCGCTCCTGCGGGGAATAGCCGCACTCGAAAGCCGCGGAGTGCGTGTCGTTGGAGACCCCGAGTACTCCATTGCTCGATACGGCTACCTGGCAGGCACTGACGTCGAGCGGACGGCCGAGTTCAACTCCCTCCTGCGAAACGCAAATGTTCAAACGATCGTTTGCGGACGAGGCGGTTACGGCACCCTTCGACTGCTCGAAGACGTCGACTACCAGGCGGCTCGACAACACAGACCGGTCGTGGTGGGCTACAGCGATATAACTGCGCTTCAACTCGCACTCTATACCAAGTCGGGAGTTTCGTCGTTGTCCGGCCCCATGCTTGCAGTTGAATGGGGTGGCCCGAACGGAATTGACCCAGAGACTGAACGACTATTTTGGCAGGCCCTCGACGCGACCGAGTCGTGGGAACTGCAAAACCCGGGTGGGCGGGCGATGGGGCCCTTGAGCCCGGTCACAAAGCGAGGGCACGGAACGGCCGAGGGGACATTGCTTGGCGGTAACCTCGCCGTACTCACAAAACTCGTTGGCAGCCCCTACCTCCCCGATATGCGCGGTGCAATCCTGTTTCTAGAAGACGTTGCGGAACCTCCGTATCGCATCGACGGATACCTCGCGCAGTTGAAGCTCGCGGGCGTCCTGGACGGGCTGGCTGGAGTTGTGCTCGGTGAGTTCTCCGAAGCCGACCCTGAGCCGGGCAAACCAAGCCTTGAACTTGAACAGGTATTTGCGGACTACCTACTTGACCTCGGGTGCCCAATCGCCACTGGTCTTGTATACGGGCACGTACCGCGCAAGACTACGGTGCCCATCGGCGTCCATAGCCGACTGGCAGTTGATGAGGACGGCGCAACCCTGACCGTTCTTGAGACACTTCGCCAAACGATATGAACATTGCGATACTGGCGTCTGGTGGCGGAAGTAACTTTGAGTCAGTTGTACGCGCGACTCGCAGCGGCAAACTCAGTTCAGACGTCGTGCTCTGTCTGTCTGATCGCGATTCAGCCGGCGCACTCGTGCGCGCAAAGGCGCACCAGGTTCCAACTGCGGTCGTCCGTCCGCAGCGTGGATCCAGTGGAGATTTTGGTAACCGCCTGCTAGCGGAGTTGGAGGGTGCCGGCGCGGATTTCATTGTTCTGGCGGGGTACCTCAAGATGATTCCGCAGGAGGTGATCGCCGCGTACAGGAACCGAATGGTCAACATCCACCCCTCCCTCCTTCCCGCGTTTGGCGGCAAAGGGATGTACGGTCGTAACGTCCATGTCGCCGCCCTCGCGCACGGGGTGAAAGTGTCTGGCGCAACAGTGCATCTTGTGGATACCGAATACGACACGGGACCCATCGTCGCACAGAGATGTGTGGCGGTGCTGAGCGACGACACCGCCGAGTCGCTGGCCGCCCGCGTGCTTGAGGTCGAGCATTCACTGTACCCAGAAACGATTCGGCTTTTCGAAGAAGGTCGCGTCCAGGTCCACGGGCGCACTGTTCGGATCCTGGAAGCAACTCCGACCGAGGATCCGAATTGAAACTGCGAAGTAGAGTCCCGACGAGGCGTCAGTCAACTACCTCCTCCTATCCCAACTGTCTTGTCAAGAATGATCGAAGTCAAGGATCTTCCTGTCCCTACTGACCTCCGCACCGTCCAGCGAGCGCTTATCTCCGTTTACGACAAGACGGGCGTCGTCGACTTCGCGCGACGCCTGTCAAGTCTTGACATCGAGCTCCTCTCGACCGGCGGTACCGCTCGGGCCCTCCGAGACGCCGGCTTGCCGGTCACAGACGTTTCAGACCTGACCGGCTTCCCCGAGATACTTGGTGGCCGAGTTAAGACACTCCACCCGTACGTACATGGGGCACTACTGGCCCGCCGGAACGATGAAGAAGACGCGGCGGAGCTCAGCTCGCACGGCATCAGTCCGATTGACCTTGTCGTGATCAACCTCTATCCGTTTGCGGATGTGGTCGCGCGTCCAGACGTCACGCTGGCCGAGGCAATCGAGAACATTGACATCGGGGGGCCAACGATGATCAGGGCGGCCGCCAAGAACCACTTCTTCGTCAGCGTCGTCACCTCACCCGACGACTACAATGCTGTAGCAAACGCCCTCGAGACCGCCGACAAGCAGACAGACATGGAGCTCAGGAGCCGGCTGGCGAAGGCCGCCTTTACGCATACGGCCAGATACGATGCGGCGGTCCAGAAGTACTTCGAGAGGGTTCAGGAGTCGAAGGCAGATCGGCTCGCAATTAACCTGGACCGGGCTCAGGACCTACGGTATGGCGAAAATCCCCACCAGGAGGCGGCGGTCTATGGCGACATGTCCTCCGTTTTTGAGCAGCTACACGGCAAGGACCTTTCGTTTAACAACTTTCTTGACCTCAGCGCAGCCGTTGGGTTAATCGACGAGTTCAGGGACGCTGCACCCACGCTCGCGATCCTGAAGCATACCAATCCGTGTGGCGTGGCAACCGCGGAGTCGCTTGTGGAGGCGCACGGAAAGGCATTTGCGACAGATCGTCAATCGCCGTTTGGGGGTATCGTAGTTGTAAACCGTACACTCGACCTCGCCGCCGCGAAGGCCATCAACGAGGTCTTTACGGAGATCATCATCGCACCAGACTACGAGTCAGAAGCTCTTACCTTCCTGCAGGGCAAGAAGAATCGTCGACTAATTAAACTACTTTCGAGCAGTAATGGTTTTACTCAGCCCGATATCCGGACCGTGTTAGACGGCGTAATCGTGCAGGAGCGTGACCGCGCGCTTCCGGCGGCAGCAGAGCTACAGAGGCAGTGCCGGGTCGTCACCGAGCGTGAACCGACGGCCGAAGAATGGAGGGACCTCGACTTCGCCTGGCGGGTGGCCAAACACGTTAAAAGCAATGCCATAGTGTACGCACGCGATGGCGCTACACTTGGCGTCGGGGCGGGTCAGATGAGCCGAATCGACTCGTCGGAAATTGCAGTTGCGAAGAGCAAGAAATCAGGATTGTCGCTTGAGGGCGCGGCCCTCGCCTCTGACGCCTTCTTCCCTTTTGCGGACGGTTTGCTGGCAGCAGCCGAGGTCGGCGCAAGCAGTGTGATTCAACCGGGTGGCTCAATTCGAGACGACGAGGTCATCGCGGCCGCAAACGAGCGCGGAATGGCGATGGTCTTCACGGGGAATCGGCACTTCCGACACTAGGCCCGGCTTCATATATTGGTCAGATTGCCGAAAACCGATGTTGTAGGTCATCGGTCTGATGGCCGATGCCCTCCCCACAGACCCGCTTAGACGAGTCCTCCGCCCGCCCCGAAAAGAGTTACATGGGACTGCTAAACTTTGCCACCGACGCCGCGATTGATCTCGGCACGGCAAACACGCTCATCTACATCAAGGGCCGTGGCATTGTCCTGAACGAGCCGAGCATCGTCGCCGTACACCGCAACAACCGAAAGCCGCTGGCGATCGGGCTCGAGGCGCAGCAGATGCACGAGCGGACGCACCGTGAGATTGAGACCATCCGCCCGCTCAAGGACGGCGTGATTGCCGATTTCGAGGTTGCTGAAATGCTCATTCGCGGCCTCATTCGGAAAGTCCAGAGCTCGTGGATAACGTCGATCCGGCGCATGGTCATCTGCGTGCCCAGCGGCATAACCGAAGTTGAGAAACGAGCAGTGAGGGACTCGGCGGAGCACGCGGGAGCGCGGCAGGTGTACCTCATCGACGAACCGATGGCGGCCGCGATTGGGATTGGACTAAACGTCCAGGAGCCGGTCGGCAACATGATCGTCGACATTGGCGGAGGCACCACCGAGATTGCAGTGATCGCGCTTTCGGGTATTGTTATCGACGAGTCAATTCGCGTTGGAGGTGACGAACTCGACAACGCGATTGTGCAGTACTTCAAGCGTAACCACAACCTACTCATCGGCCAGCGAACCGCGGAACGCATCAAGTGTGAGGTCGGGAGCGCGGTCGAATTGGATCCTGAGTTGGAGGTTTCGGTCAAGGGACGAGACCTCGTCAGCGGCATTCCCAAGGTGCGTACAATCTCCTCTGAGGATGTTCGCGAGGCCCTGCGCGAGCCGGTTGGTCAGATTGCGGCAGCCGTGATCAGATGTCTCGAGCGCACGCCACCCGAACTGGGCGCAGATGTACTTGAGCGCGGTATCATGCTCACTGGCGGCGGGGCCCTGCTTAAAGGACTGGACACCCTACTGAAGAACCGCGTCGAGTTACCGGTATACGTTGCCGAGGACCCATTGACCGCCGTCGTCAGAGGAACGGGTGCTGTCCTGGAAGACCTTGAAAAGCACGAGCCAGTGCTCTCGTAAACAACCAGTGCTCTCCTAAACAACCGGCCCGTGAATACGCATCTCTGGGACAGGATCCGCGATTGGGTCATCCTCGTGGTGCTGGTTGGCCTCTCGTTCTCGGTCCTGGTCTCCCGAAACGATAGATTGGTGCTTGGCCTGCGAGCAATTTCGCTCCAGGTGGCCGGTAGTGTCGAACAGCGGCTGTCATGGATCGGCGACTACATCGCCGCCCTCGACGAGAATGATCGGCTTCGGTCACAGAACGTCCAGCTCTCGTCACAAGTCGCGCGCTCACGCGAAGCGGTGCTCGAAAACGTGAGGCTGAAGAGACTGCTCTCGCTTCGTGACAGTCTGCAGTACGAGACGCTGGCGGCGAAGATCATCTCGAAAGACGTCAGCAAACAGCAGAATCTCTTGACCCTGGATGTCGGTTCAGCAGACGGTGTTGAGGAAGGGATGGCAGTCATTGACGAAGACGGCGTCCTGGGCCGAATCGTTCTTGTCAGCCGACGCTATTCCCGCGCGATGTCGATTCTCCACACAGATTTTCGCGTTCCGGCGCGTGTACTTCCCAGCCGGGCCGAGGGAATTCTACGGTGGGACGGGACCGACGCCCGATACCTTACGCTAGAGCACGTGCTGAAGACTGAACCTGTCAGCAAAGGTCAGCAGATCGTCACGTCGGCGTCGTCCGGGTCTTTTCAGCCCGGTTACCCTGTTGGCACCGTTGACTCCGTAGGCCGACTGCCAGGACGAAACGAATACTATTTGCGCGTGCTGCCGGCTACCGATGCGCTTGCCGCCGATTACGTCTTCATCGTTACGACGCTTCCTGACGATGAGCAACAAGACCTGGAAGCTGTACCGCTACAATAACTGCTCATGTCTCTTCACGGCCGATTCCAGATGTCAGCGCCACTGTTTGTGGCTTTCGCGGTGGTGCTACTCTCTGCGTGCTCCGGCACGCGCGACGTGCCAGCCGGGACCGACGCCATGATCACATGGTCAACCGCGGAGGATCGCATCCGGTCGGCGCTCTCGCATCCCAATCATTCGCACGCCTTTTGGGGTGCGCGGGTCGTGGATTTAGAAACCGGCGAGGTTCTCTTTTCGAAGAATGAACACCTCAACATGATCCCGGCTTCAAACACGAAACTCTACACGACCGCTGCCACGCTATCAACGCTTGGCCCCGAGTTTTCGTTTGAGACAGTCGTTGTCACAGACGGAGTGGTCTCCAACGACACGCTGCGAGGCAATCTTTTCGTTCGCGGATCAGGCGACCCATCGATCAGCGGTCGGTTCCATGATGGCGACGAGCTTGCCATTTTCAAGCGCTGGGCCAGTGATCTTCGCGGACAGGGTATCCGACATATCCAGGGTGATATTGTCGGGGACGATAACCTCTTCGACGACATCCCGCTCGGCTACGGGTGGAGCTGGGACGACGAACCGTACTGGTATTCCGCGGAACAAAGTGCGTTGTCATTCAACGACAACTGCATAGATTTGACCGTGATCGGGACGAACCCTGGTGAGCCGGCGACCGTCAGCTGGCGGCCGCTTAACACGTCATACGTAGCGATTGTCAATCAGTCACAAACGGTAGCCACAGCATCCCCGACTGACGAGTCATATGCACGAAAGCGCGCGTCAAATACGATCTTCGTTCGTTCAACGATTGCGCCGGGTGATCGCGACAGGGAATCGCTTTCTGTATCCAATGCCACGGCCTACTTCGTGCACGTATTGCGCGACGTGCTTGAGTTGGAGGGAGTCTCGGTTGCCGGTCGTGCGCTCGACATTGACGACACGGGAATCGTCCCGGACTATGCGACTGCGACGCAATTGACTCAATATGTGTCGCCCCCGCTGTCTGAACTCGTCGCAGTCGTCAATAAGCGAAGTCACAACCTCTACGCTGACCAGCTGATAAAGACGCTTGGCGGTCGCGCGCGCCTAACTTCGGCAGACCACGACTCGTCGACGTTTCAGCTTGGACTCGCAGTAGCCGAAAAGATGTGGGCGCTCGCGGGAGTCGATACGAGTGTCGTCCAGCTTGTTGACGGCTCCGGCCTGTCGCGATACAACCTAACCACCCCGATAGCGACTACACAGCTTCTTTCGTACATGTGGGCCCAGCCTGCTCCCCTGCGAGACGCCTTTGTCGCCTCGTTGCCGGTCGGCGGTATCGATGGGACACTCGCGGGACGTTATCCGGTTGGTCGGGCCCGTGGCCTGGTTCGCGCCAAGACCGGTACCGTATCCAATGTCAGTTCGCTCGCCGGCTATGTGGAGACCTCACGCGGCACGCCACTGGCGTTTACGTTGATGAGCAACAACTTTGTCGTCGAGACCGACGAGATCCGCGATGTTCAAGACTTCGTAGTCGAAACGCTCGCACGGATCGGGGATCGCTAGCGCGAGAGCGTAAAGGAGATCGTCCCGGTCAGCCCTCCTCCCGTCAGGCTACCTGTGATAGAATTGTCGCCGCCAGCCACGGTACCTGTAAACGACAGGGTATCAATTCCATCAGTAATGGTCAGCGTGACGTTCGGGTAGTTATGGGTTCCTGTTACCGTGACGGCGAAGTTGCCACCGATTACAAGCGTACCCGAACCGTTGATGACCCGATTATTCTCGACGAGATTCACCGTCATCTGAATGCTCGAGGTCCCAACTACCGTGGTCCCCGACCAGTTGCCGTCGAGCGTCGGGTCAGCGTCATCGCCACCAGAGTCGCACGCGGTGACGGATAGGGCAAGAAAGAGAACGGATAGGATTTTGGGGATTGCGCGATTCATGGCAGGCCGGGTGAAAAGTGTAACGGGCCGGAACGTGGTTCGGTCTTTCACTGCTAGAACCGCAAACGAGAGCGCAATCAGACCACCAGATCGCAATTTTTTTCGCCCGGTTCTTCCTAACTTTCAGCCCCTGTTTTTTACACACTTAAGTCCTGTCCTGTGGCGCCCAGAACTGCAATTAGATCTACCACCGTCGTAGGCGTGCGAAGGAATGGTCAGGTCGCACTCGGATCCGACGGTCAGGCCACGATGGGCGACACTGTCGTTAAGCATAACGCCAAGAAAGTCAGGCGCTTGCACGATGGCCAGCTCATTGCCGGCTTTGCCGGCGCGACGGCGGACGCTTTTACCCTGTTCGAGCGTTTTGAGGAGAAACTGCAGCAGTATGGCGGAAAAGTCACTCGTGCTGCCGTCGAACTTGCCAAGGATTGGCGAACGGATCGGTATTTGCGTAGGCTCGAAGCACTCCTAGCCGTGGCCGCGCGGGACCGCGTCCTATTGATCAGTGGAAACGGGGATGTCATAGAGCCTGATGACGAGATCGTTGCGATCGGATCTGGTGGGCCCTATGCTCTCGCCGCGGCACGTGCACTTGTACGGCATAATGGGGACATGCCGGCGAAAGAGATCGTCGAAGCCAGTCTCCACATAGCTGCCGACATTTGTATTTACACGAATCATAGTATAACCGTTGAGGAACTGCTTTCCGGCAGTCGTTCCTAGCCATGAGCCAACAATCCGGGTCGACCTTGCCCGCCCGCAAGCGCAAGAGCACCGCTGCAGTATTTGTAGACTACGACAATCTTTATGACACGCTGGAGGATCGGAACGTCGAGACTCCCGAGCGCACAATCGTTTCGCTGCTGACCAACCTGGTCCGCAACATCCGGTCAGAGGACGATGCCGAAGTCGTCAAGTGCGTAGCCTACGCAGACTATTCGGATTTACCCGATGGGGCAACCGTTCAGCAGGGACTTGTGCGTGTCGGTTGCCGACCGAGCTTTGTTGACCGTGAGGCGCAGGTCAATGCGTCAGAGCTGCAACTCTGCATCGACGCCGTAGGTGACACGCGGGGCACACCAATCGACCTGATCGTCGTTGTCGCCGGCTCCCGCCAATATCTCCCACTCCTCCAGTCGTTGCGCGGTGAGGGCCGCCGAGTGAAACTCGTTGGGCTGGCCAGTCCGTCAACGCGCGCCCTCGCTGGATTGGAACGCCAATCATTTATGCACGCCGCCCGGATGCTGGGAGACGCCGCAGGGTACAGTGATTCAGACACCGAAGAAGATCGACCCACCGCGTCTGACTCCGTCCAGTCGCGTGAGTATGTCGAGTACAGGCGGGTGGAGAATCCCGCAGGCATCCGTACGCTACAGATTGTGGAGGAGTTTTTCGGACAGTACGATGAGGTGTACCTGACCCCTCTGCTTCGGAAACTCAGCGCGCTACTTGAGGGCGAGGAACCAAAGGTTGTAATTGCTGATCTCGAGGAGTGCGGTGCCGTTTGGCTCGAGAAACGCCAGGGCTTTCCCTATGACTATACGGTTCTCACCGTCGATGACGACCACCCAAACGTCGTTGAGGTGCGAGATGCTTTGCATTCCAAGTATGACGAGATTACGACCGAAAGAGAACCGGCCGCGGTTGAGCCATCAGTAGGTAGAGACCTGGGCGCGGCTGCCGGGCTGCCCCGTCGGCGACGGCGGGTGGCAGACTCCGAGGAGCTTGTGCAACACGACTGAGTCCGGGGTATCTGCCCCTCGGAGGCAACTTTTGGCCCCCCTTCGGCTTACCACTACTCGTCAATCATGGTAAGTGAGTACGCAGAGGCGACAGTCTTTGCGCCGGAGAGAGCCAAGTGTCTGAGATACCTTCGCCCGCTAGCCCAGCGGTGACCGTCACCGCAAATGGTCGTGGCGAGCTAACACCCCGCCAGATCGTCGCTGAGCTGGACAAGTACGTTGTCGGCCAGCGTGAAGCCAAGAAATCCGTCGCGATCGCGCTCCGCAATCGCTGGAGGCGCCTGAATGCCGACGCTGAGATGAGGGACGAAATCGTCCCTAACAACATCATCATGATCGGGCCCACGGGCGTTGGTAAGACCGAAATTGCTCGTCGCCTCTCGAAGCTCGCAGGCGCCCCGTTTATCAAGGTCGAAGCCACCAAGTTCACCGAGGTCGGATACGTTGGTCGCGATGTCGAGAGTATCGTGAGGGATTTGTCTGATATCGCCGTCAACATGGTCAGGGAAGAGCACACCGAGGGCGTCCAGGCGCGGGCGGCGGAACTCGCCGAGGAACGCATCCTCGACATTCTCATCCCTCCTGCACAGGACACCTTGCGACCAGCCACGGGGTTTGGCATCCCGGCTCAGTCCGAACCAACGACCTCACCCGATGAGACGTCGGAGAATAACCTCCGGGAGCGGACGCGAGAGAAGTTTCGCGAAAAGCTGCGACGAGGTGACCTCGACGCGCGGGAGATCGAAATCGAGGTCGCCGGTGACAGCCCTTCGATGCTCCAGGTTTTCGGACCAATGGGTATGGAAGAAATGGGAATCAATCTCCAGGACATGTTCGGCAACCTCGGAGGCAACAAACGGAAGAAGCGACGTCTGTCGGTTGCGGACGCCAGAACCGTGCTCACGCAACAGGAAGCCCAGAAGCTGATCGATATGGAGAAGGTCACCAAGGAGGCCATCCAACGGGTGCAGCAGGCAGGCATCGTGTTCATCGACGAAATTGACAAGGTGGCCGCCCGCACAGCGACCGGACGATCGGGCCCAGACGTGTCTCGAGAAGGTGTTCAACGGGACCTGCTGCCAATCGTGGAAGGGTCTGCTGTTACGACAAAGCACGGGTTGGTCCGCACAGACCATATCTTATTCATCGCGAGCGGCGCCTTCCACATCGCCAAGCCGAGCGATCTTATTCCAGAGCTGCAGGGACGATTCCCGATCCGCGTTGAACTCGACAACCTGGGCGAAGAGGACTTCTATCAGATACTGAAGACTCCCAAGAACGCCCTGCTGAAGCAGTACCAGGCTCTCCTGGCTTCCGAAGACGTCACCATCACATTCACTGACGATGCCGTTCGCGCGATTGCCCGCATCGCGACCGAAGTGAACGAAGATGTCGAGAACATCGGAGCACGGCGCCTGCATACGATCCTCACTACGCTGCTCGAGGAACTCCTGTTCGACGCCCCCGACACGACCGAGTCTGACCAAATACAGATCGATGCCGCACTCGTGGAGAGTCGACTGGGCGAGCTGGCGCGCAATCGCGATCTCTCCCAGTATATCCTCTAGACCGAACCGGCTAGCGTGGCTGTTGCACAAGGGCACGTCTCCGACACGGCGATTCGTGAAGTCTGGAATGCCAGTCTCGAAACACTCGCCGACGAGACCCAAGCAACTGATACAGTCAGAGAGCGCGTCTATCTGACAAAGCCAGCGCATCAGATCTTCGTCTCGCTCGACTACCTTGACGCGATCCAGTTGGCCGCTCCAGGTAATGTCCGTCTGTTTGTTACGACGGGTGATTCCAGCCCCGGCATCGCCATGGCGGCTGCGTACTCACCGCGACGCGGACCGTTGCCGTCTGGCTCCGTGCCTCCGTTGACGCCCTACACCCCGTTTCTTTCGAATGCGGATCGGGCGTCACGTGAACTGCTGGGGCACATGCAGAAGTACTACGCTTCGCTGCGCGTGCACCTACCTCCCGGCGTCAATGAGCCATCCGAGCTTGAGGGCGACTGGCAATTTGCGCGCCTTGCGACTTTCCTCGCGCCGCTGGCCGCATCCGACGAGATCAGTTTCGAATGGTCGGAGAATCGAAGGCGAACCGTTCGGAAGCATAGTGGTGACTACACAATCAGCGAGGCTACCGAAACATCCCTTGATGATCTGGCGCCGAAGCTCGCACAGCTCGTTCAAAAGAGTTACTCCCGACACGGGCGAAGGACGCCTCTACCGCCCAGCAACCTCGCTGGGCTGATCAGAAGCAGCGTGTTGAACGGAACTTGCCGCGTTTTTGCCGCCACGCGAGTGAACGGGCCCACCGAAGCTGCCGTGGCCGTCCTTTCGAGCAAGGCGTCTGCCTGGTACTGGTTGGCGGGCTCGACCCCGGGCCCGGCGATGTCGGTCCTGATCGCGAAAGTGTTGCCGACCTTGCACGACGAGGGAATCAAATCATTCGACTTCGTAGGCGCAAACACGCCGTCGATCGCCGAATTTAAGCGAAGGTTCGGCTGTGAACTAGTTGAGTATCAGTCGATGCGACGTGTTCGACTTCCGGGCTCAGAGCTACTCGACAGGGCGTTCCGGGTGGCACGCAGAGTGGTGAATCGATGAGCGGCGCATCCGATTGGCCTCAACGTGCATTCTGGCTCGCCGCGGTGCTCGTTATCGTTACCTCGTTGCACTTCGTTCGCTTTGGTTATGACTTTGGGACATCGGATCAAGACGAAATTGTACCGGCAGTTCTGAGCCGGCTCGACCCGACGCTCCTGGCAAACGACTGGTACGTGCAGTCGCAAGCCGCTGAGCCAAATGTTCGGACGCCCGTAGTAATCGTCCTGACGCTTCTTTCTCAAGTCTTCGGCGTCGCAGGTGCCACCTTCCTCCTCTACCTGGCGTCTCTACTTCTTCTCGTGTACAGCATCGTTGCGCTCGTCAGACAGTTTTCAGGTGGACAACTTGCGGAGCTGTTGGCTCCAGTAATACTACTCTTGCTTACGCCGCGCTTTACGTTGGGTGGTAACGATCTGTCGCATGCACTGTATGTGCCGAGTATGACCGCATGGGGACTCGCCCTGCTCGCGTGTGCGGCTTGCCTGTCGCGCCGTGCCATTCTAGCCGGCGTCCTTTTTGGCCTCGCGACTGTGTTTCAGCCTCTCGTCGGGTTGTTGTCTGCTTTCGCAATAACTGCGGGGCTTTTGGTTTCCGAGCCGCGAGCCGACGGGCTGGGTCGGGCGATCGCGGTGCTCGTGACGACGACCGTTCTCGTTTCGGCTCCTCAACTGATACCCATCGTTGCCAGCCAGTTAGCCGAAGCGGCAACGACAACACGCAACGTGTTCTTCGACGTAATCGTCCGGGTGCGCGCCCCACATCACTTCCTGCCTTCAGCGTTTTCGACAACGTCCATGACTCGGTTTGGGTTGCTGTTCGTTGCCGGCATCACGAGCCTGACGCTGTCACCGGCTACGCGAGCACACCGCCGGACACTTACGTCGATCCTCGCGGTCATCGTTGCCGGTTGTGTTCTCTATACCATTGGAGTTGAGGGCTTCGAGTCTTCAACGATCGCGAAGTCTCAGTTCTTCAAACTGACCGTTCTGGCAAAAACGATAGCAGGTATCTGCATCGCCATTTCTATCGAGCACACGCTGTCACAGAAGTACTCCCTGGGCCTGCGCACGCGCCCGGCATTGGCTGTGGTAATTGCTGTTATCGCGCTACTCGTGGCGTCCACCCAGATCGGTCCGCTCAAGAGCAGGTACGCCATCTTTGACCGGAAAGACGCAAACTGGACCGACGTGTACAGATGGGCCGCCGAGACGACGGTCCGTGATGCTACATTTCTGATGCCACCGTCCAACTCCGACATGCGATCGTGGGGCCAGAGGAGCATTGTCGTGAACTTCAAAGCGACGGCATTCCAGTCGGCTCTGATGCAAGAGTGGCATGATCGGCTAATATCCGTATCTGGCAACGCCGATCTTGCTGACCGATATGTCGAGCCGTCTGCGCTTGACGAGTCGTACGAGCAACTATCCGGAGAAAGACTCCAAACTCTGCGGCTTCGCTATGATTTCGACTATGTTGCACGCTTGAACCCGCTGACGGACGGTGACTGGGAAGAAGTATTTCGGTCGGGCGTCGGAGAGTCGGCTCATCAAACTGGCCCAGTCTATGTCTACCGGAGCGTTAGGGCCGACGGGGCTGGACCCTGACAGGCGTTTTGAGAAACCTGCGTTCATTTCTGGCTAGCGACCTGCGGAAACACACCGCCACGCTTCTGACGGGCTCGACAATGGCCCTGCTGGTTTCCATTGGCCTCCAGCCAATACTAGCCAGACTCTACCCCCCGGCGGCCTTCGGTATCGCAGACTCTTTCGTTTCAATCGTGGCCCTGCTCCTCCCCGTTTCCAGCCTGAAGTACGAGGATGCGGTTATGATCCCTGGCGACCACCGCGAAGCCCGGCCAATTATGGCGCTCGCGGTGCTTGTGCTGGCATCAGTTACGCTTCTTGTCGTGGCAGCGCTACCGCTGCGTGATGCTCTCGCTCGAGCATTCGGAGAACCGGAGCTCGCCACGTGGCTACTGCTGACGCCCATTGCGCTGGTATTGTACAGATCTGCCGAGTTGCTGGAATTGTGGAAGGCCCGTGTTCACGATTTCAAGACCGCGTCTTTGTCGACGGCGACACGTGCCATCGTCACCGGTAGTGGTCGTGTTGCAGCCGGTATTGCTGGCGGCGCGTTTGCGGGTCCGGGAGGGCTGATTGGTGGATTCCTGGCTGGCTATGCTGCCGCAATCCTGGTGCTTATCAGGAAAGCTCCGATGGCTACGTTTCGCGCAATGCGAGCCGTGCCATTTCGCGAAATCGCGGAGGCGTCGCGCCGGTACATCTCGTTTCCGAAGTTCACGATGCCGGCGAGCCTGATGTCGGTCGCAACGAGTCGGTTGCCTTTCCTACTACTTCTTTTCTACTTCGGCGCGACAACAGTCGGGCTTTTCGGACGTGCGTTCACAACGCTTATCGTCCCTTTGACACTCGTTGGATCAGCTGTTGCGCGCGCCTTCTTCGTGCACGCATCAGAGTCACAACGTTCTGGGTCGCTAGCTGCGGTCACAACTCGCGTCCACGACCGCATGGTCATGTTAGCGGCGCTGCCGACCATGCTCGTGCTTGCGGCCGGGCCAGACCTTTACCGGATCGTTCTCGGCGCCGGCTGGGAGGCGGCAGGTACGTACGCCCGCGCCTGCGTTATCTGGTTCGCGCTCGCCGGCATCGCGTCGCCGCTGACGCGAGTCTTCGACGTGACCGAGCGCCAGAGAGCTGATCTGGCGACCGCTACAATCTCGTTCCTTGCATTGACCACCGCCTTTATCGCGGGTAGCTTGACCGGCGACCCCTTAACTGCGATTCAGATCGGTGCCGCGGGCGGCGTGGTCGCACGCATTATTCAACTGATCGGGGTACTAACAATTGCAGGCGTACCCTACACCTCCGCGCTTGGCGCTTACGGGCGTTACGCGATGTATGCTCTCCCGGCGACAACACTGCTCATCGCTGGCACGGCATACGGCAATGACGTCGCCGTAATCATAGCGGCAGCGGTCGGCTCAGTGATCTATGCGCTTTTTTGTGTGCAGCGCTTAAGCGAGAGTAGCGAACCCTAGAGTATCGACTTGAACGTGCCGCTCTCGCCTCCTTCTTCAGGAGCTGCTGGCGGAGCAGAGGTTGTCGCACCCGAACTCACTTCGCCGCAATGGGCCTCGAAAGCACTGACGAGGTCGGTTGCGATGGCGCTCGCGGAGCGGCCTTCGATATTCCGGCGCTCAAGGACAAACACCGGTACGCCCTTCTTGAACAGCGCAATGAATGGAGACGAAGGCGGAATCCCGGGCAAAAAGTCTCGCGCGCGGCTCGTTGCCTCCAGGTCTTGTCCCGCAAAGACGGTCACAAAACGATCCGGACGAACCTGATTCTGCTGGGCGAGCGTCACCGCTGGTCGGGCATTAGCGGCAGCGCAACCGCAGACTGAGTTGATAACGAGGAGAACCGAGTCGTCAGAGTCGACTGCAAAAACGCTGTCGACCTGCTCTGGCGTTCTCAGTTCTTCTACACCAATTCGGGTCAATTCAAGTCGCATGGGCGCGACGAGGCCTTCCGGATACGGCATCTACAATAGCACTTTAGTTGAGGGATTTGTCAGATCTTTGGCATCTTGGGCAGATCCTGCGCCAGGTCGTTGCGATCCATTTCCCACTGGGCAGCCGAATCACCGACATCGCCAGTGATCTGCTCGCGAGCGCGGCCTGCCGCGTCGCGAACACGGGTCCGCAGCTCGTTACTGGTTTCGACAACCTGCTCTTCTACCTTCGAAATACTCTTCTCGACCTCGCTGAGCTGGCGCTCTACGCGGTCTGTGTACGCGCGCAACTGCGCCGCGATTCGTTTGCGATTCTTCTCACCGGATTCGGGTGCCATGAGCATGCCGGCCACGATACCGGCACCAAACGCGACCGTCGCGGAGAAAACCACTGCCAGACTCTTTGCCATACCAGACCTCCGATTTTCGTAAACCTGTTGCCCCCCACTCCGGGTATCGTCAACACGGCAAGGCTTTTGATACCTAACGGACTAACTTGCCCGGACACGCCGTAAACCGGCTGCCGGAGAAGCCAGTTCCCTGCCAACGGCGGATTTTCCGTGGACTCGCTTTTACACAGGTGGACACTTTTGCCGATACCCTACGGCCTGCCGAGGACACAAGTGCGGATGCGAAACACTCTCTTCATTGCGGCGCTGGGGCTGCTCCTTACCGGATGCGTCTCGACGAAACCGACGGAACGCACTGAAGTCCCCACGTGGACCAGACCATTTCCATCGTCTGCTTCCGTCACCAACGCCGACCCGGTCGAACCGGTCCACCGCGAAACCAACGGCACAAACGTCTCGTCGGTCGAGGACGCATCTGCGGCTGCCTTGGAGTCAGGTAGGCGCCGCGCCGCCGTCACGAAGTCCGTAAACCAGTGGCTCGGCACCCCCTATCGCTTCGGTGGAACCGGGCGAAGCGGTGTAGACTGCTCGGCCTTTGTTCAGGCCGTGTTTCGGGAAGCCCTCGATCTCGGCCTACCTCGGACCACCGACGCACAGCGGGAGTCCGGCACGATTGTAAGCCCCGAAACGATCGGGTTCGGCGATTTGGTGTTCTTCAACATCACGTCCAGACAGCGACACGTTGGCGTCGTCGTCGGTGAGGGCGAGTTCGCTCATGCCTCGTCGAGTTCTGGCGTAACCGTTTCGCGACTCAGCGATCCATACTGGAGCCGAAGATTCGACCGGGCTGTTCGCTTCGACCCACTCATCGCAGAGGCCGACGTTTCGCGAGCGACGCCTGCCCCCCAGCGTCCGGCGGTGGTTCGGCGCACGGAACCGGCAAATCCGGATCGCGCCGCGGGTGCGAGTGGGCGGCGACGAGGCTGGTAGTTATCCTGGGATCCTGTAAGCTGCACCAGCGTGTAATACAGTCACATTCTTGAAAAGGCCCGCGCTTGCTCTGCTCGCCGCGACCCACCCGGGTTGTGGCGTTCTGTTTTTCGCGGCCCGCCCTAAGCGACACGATCGATGAGTAGCGAGAAACCGGTATACCTCACCGCCGAAGGACTTCAGAGACTGAAGGACGAGCTGCAGTTCATGCGAACGAAAGAGCGTGCCCGAATCGCCGATGCGATAGCTGAAGCACGTGCGCAAGGTGACCTGTCAGAGAATGCGGAATACGACGCAGCGAAAGAGGAACAGGGGCTGTTGGAGGCGCGCATCGCGAAGGCTGAGACGACCATAGCCAGTGCGAGGCTAGTCGACGAATCCAAAGTTGATTCGTCCAAGGCGTTTATTCTCAGCTCGGTCAAGGTCAAGAACCTGAAGACTGACTCGGAGCAACTGTACACGCTGGTCTCGCCTGAGGAGGCAGATCTTGCGTCGGGCAAGATTTCGATCAAGAGTCCGATTGGCCGTGGTCTGCTGGGTAAGGCAGTGGGTGATGTCGTTGAGGTTTCGGTGCCGGCGGGAGTCGTGGAGCTTGAGGTTGTCGAGATTTCACGCTAGGTGATCGACCTCCGTAGCGATACCGTTACGCAACCAGACGCCGGTATGCGGCGCGCAATGCGCGACGCGATCGTGGGAGATGATGTTTTTGGCGAGGACCCGACCGTACTCGAACTCCAGGAGTCGGTAGCGGAGATTCTCGGCAAAGAGGCAGCACTATTCGTCCCGACCGGGACGATGGGCAACCAGATCGCACTGCGATCTCACTGCGGGCCGGGTGACGAAGTGCTGGTCGATCGGTCGAGCCACATATTCAATTACGAGTCTGGAGCGGCTGGAGCGCTTGCGGGCGTGCAACTGCACCCCATTGGTGGGAGTGGGGATTTCCCGACGGCTGCGCAGTTCGCGTCGGCGATTCGACATGGCTATTACTGGGAGACGCCCACGCGACTCCTTTGCCTCGAGAACACCCTCAACAAGGAGGGTGGGCGAATTCTACCTCAGAACCTCGTCGCGGACATAGCCTCGGTCGCTGCGGATCGGGGTCTCCGATTGCATCTTGACGGCGCACGTCTGTGGAACGCCTCAGTCGCCACGGGACAGCCACCAGCGACCCTCGCGGAGCCGTTCGACTCCGTAAACGTCTGTCTGTCGAAGGGCCTTGGCGCGCCGATCGGGTCACTCATCGCCGGCAGTAGGGATTTCATCCAAACAGCCCATCGCTTTCGAAAGATGTACGGCGGCGGGATGCGACAAGTCGGCGTCGTCGCGGCGGCGGGGCTGTACGCCGTGCGACACAACCTTGAGCGTCTTGCTGAAGACCACGACAATGCGCGGATCCTTGCGGAGGGATTGGAGCCGATCAAGGGGATTGACGCGACACCAGAGCGGGCAGAGACGAACATCGTCATGTTTGACGTTCCGCAAGGACGCGCACTTGAATTAGTGGATGCATTTGGCGCCGAAGGTGTTCGAGTAGTACCGTTCGGCCCGTCTACCATTCGTGCCACAACTCACAAAGACGTTAGCCGGGACGAAATCCAAAGGGCAGTTTCCAGCATCCAGTCAGTGATGACGCGCCTCGCATGAGCTCACACGACCCACCGCGGCCACCGGTAAATCCCGACGTACTGGTATCTGTAGCTGATCGCTTCGGAACGCCGTGCTTCGTCTATTCCGAGCACGTCATACGGGAGCGTGTGAGGCAGCTGCGCGAGGCGTTCGCAGCTTGGGATGTCAGGCTTCTCTACGCGATGAAGGCTAACTCGAATGTTAGTGTCCTTCGCGTCATGCAATCGATGGGGGTCGGACTGGACGTGGTAGCTCCCGGCGAAGCTGCATTGGCGTTCCACTGCGGCTACCCGCCGGAACAGATGTTCTTTTCTGGCAACAACCTCTCAGATGAAGATGTGCGTTGGGCGTGCGACGCGGATCTGTGGATCAACGTCGGCGAAGTGTCCACAATCGAGATCGTGGCGCGCCATCGGCCGGGCGCCGCAATCAGCCTGAGAGTGAATCTGGAGGTCGGTGCGGGCCATCACCAGCACGTCGTGACAGGCGGAAAAGGATCCAAATTTGGGATCACCGAGGATGCCATTCCGGTAGCGGTAGCGACCGCAGAGCGTCATGGCCTGCGTGTCTGCGGCCTGCACCAGCATATCGGTAGTGGAAACCTCGACCCCACCCCGATGGTCAGTGCTGTCGAGCGCCTGACGGCGGTAGCACGTACCGTCGACGGCCTGGAATTTGTCAATATCGGCGGTGGATTAGGCGTTCCTTACCGACCCGACGAGGAGCCACTTGACCCTTTTCAGCTGGCGAACGGCCTGCAGCCAAGTCTCGACGAACTGAAGGACAGAGGCGTCGCGGCCTGGCTTGAGCCCGGTCGGTTTCTCGTGGCCGAGTCGGGAGCACTCCTTGTGCGCGTCACGAGCGTGAAGGAGCGCGAAGGAATTACCTTCGCCGGGACCGACTCCGGCATGGGTCATCTTATCCGACCAGCACTCTACGACGCCTACCATAATATCTGGAATCTCTCGAATCCGGATGGCGAGCTGCGTCAATACGATGTCGTTGGCAACATCTGCGAGACTGGCGACTACTTCGCGAAGGGACGCATGCTGCAGGAGGTGCGCGAAGGAGACCTGCTCGCGGTGTGTGACACCGGGGCGTACGCGATGTCCATGTCGAGCGAATACAATCTCCGACCGCGCCCAGCTGAGGTTATGGTTGACAGCGCCGGAGAAGCGCACATCTCCCGAAAGCGCGAGTCGACCGAAGACATCGCTGCGAGACATTTTCAGGCCTCAAACCTGGCCCCGTAGCCCTCTACCGGACTATCGAGACGCTCAGCGCAGGCAGCCCCTCAACCTCCGCCGTCAGCGTATCCCCTTCCGCTACCGCTGCAACCCCCTCCGGAGTGCCCGTGAAGATCATGTCGCCTGGATACAGCGTCATGATGGTGGAGCAGTAGGCGATCAACTTTGCGACGGGGAAGATCATGTCACGCGTCGCACCCTCTTGCCGGAGCTCGCCGTTCACCCTCAGTCTGATCGATAGCGACTGCGGATCGGCCACGGCATCCGCCGAAAGAAACGTCCCGAGCGGGGCGAACGTGTCGAAACCCTTCGAGACCGACCAGGGATGGCCTCTCTCTTTTGCGGCTGACTGGATATCCCGAGCGGTCATATCAAGGCCGACCGCATAACCAGCGATGTGAGTGAGCGCTACCGATTCCTGTATGTCCTTACCGCCCTTGCCAATGAGAGCGACGAGCTCAACCTCATGATGAACGTCGCTGGAGGACGCTGGTAGTCGAACGGCACCGCCATCACGAACAACCGACGAGTCTGGCTTGAGGAAGATCATCGGTTTGGTCGGTACCGGGCTCTTCATTTCAGCTGCATGGGCCGCATAGTTGCGTCCGATGCAAATCAGCTTGCCGATGGCGAGCCGGACGCCGGCGTCATGGATCTCAATTTCAGGTCGCTCGAAGGCCATATGATTGTTGAAAACGGCGTTGCGCCGTATATTAGCAGGCTACGCGGGAAAGGCCGCGACTCTTCTCCTCTCGCTCGGTATCCAATCCGCTGCCCAAAAGAAGAGATCACCGAAGAGTAACACCGATTGAGATATGTACGCAATTGTTGAAATCGCGGGCAAACAGTACCGCGTGGCGAAGGACGAGAAACTGTACGTCCCACGTCAGGGAGCAGACGTCGATTCGAAGCTGAAGTTTGATCGCGTCCTGCTGGTGTCAGACGGAGAAATGGTTCGTGTCGGCACACCCACCGTTCAGGGTGCCACAGTCAACGCCCGGGTCCTGGACCACGTACGCGGCGACAAGGTCGTAGTATTCAAGAAGAAGCGCCGCAAGCGCTATCGCGTCAAGAACGGGCACCGCCAGCCGTACACACAGATTCAGATTGAATCGATCGCAGGCTAGCGTCAGTACTGCGTACAGTCAAAGTCAACTGCAGGACCAAGGAGGACTCCGATGGCTCATAAGAAAGGAATGGGATCCACCAAGAACGGGCGCGACTCCAAGCCGAAAATGCTTGGCGTCAAGATACCCGGTGGATCTCATGTGCAGGCCGGTGGCATTATCGTTCGGCAGCGCGGAACGAAGTTTCACCCCGGAAACAACGTTGGCCGCGGCGGCGACGACACGCTTTTTGCGAAGGCGTCAGGCACCGTGAGGTTTGCGGTTGGTCGCAACGACCGACGGCACGTACACGTCGACCCCGCCAGCTAGACGGAACTGCATCGCTGGCCGAATTGCCGACGGGCTCGGAAGCCAGCAGGACACCGTTCTGACCTGGCTACACGCAAGTAACCGCTTGCGCGTCTACAGACCAGTAAACACGACGCGAATCATTTCGTCGGTTGAAGTCGCACCCTCCAGCGCCAACTGTCGGGCTCGGTCAGCGAGCGTTAGCATGCCCTCCTCCTCTGCGACGCGGCGAAGCTCGTCCTCGTTCACGCCAGCTCCGGCACTCACAATCAGGTCACGGATCGCCGGACTGAAAGGCATCGTTTCGGTGATCGCCTGACGCCCCGCCCATCCGGTCCCGCGGCACGCCTTACACTCACCGCCCTCATCCGCGACGTAGAAAACACCATTCGAGATTTCGTCGTCGCCAAAGCCGAGATGCTTCAATCGATGCGCGTCCGGGGACTCCTCAATGTGCTTACATTCGTCACACAACGTACGAATGAGCCGCTGCGCCACGACCAGGTTGATTGCATATGCGATGAGGAACGGTTCGATGCCCATCTTCATGAGTCGACTGACCGAGCTCGGCGCATCGTTGGTGTGCAGTGTTGAGAAGGTCAGGTGACCGGTGTTAGCCAACTTGATAGCGAGCTCGGCAGTAATGCGGTCGCGCATCTCCCCAACCATGACGACATCCGGGTCGTGACGCAGGATCGATCGCAGTGCACTCTCCAGGCCAAACTTGTGCGTCAGCTTCACCTGGCGCACCTCCGGAATGATGTACTCGACTGGGTCTTCGACCGTCAATACGTTGATCTTGGGCGAAATAATCTGACACAGCGAGGCGTATAGGGTCGTACTCTTTCCGGAGCCGGTTGGGCCTGTCAGGATCACCATTCCGTATGGCTGACGGATAGCCCAGTTGAACCGTTCCAGAGCCAACTCTCCGAGCCCAAGTTTCCCGAGGTCTCGAATTACTTTTCGGTCGTCAAGCACACGAATGACGATGCTCTCCGACCTCAGTTCTATTCGCTGGTTGGCGATGGGAATGACAGAGACTCGAAATCGAATTACGGCCTCGTCGATCAGGCGCTGAATGAACCCGTCCTGCGACGTCTCGCGCTCAAATCGGTCGACATTCTGCGAGTTGTCCTTTATCACGGCGAGAATGGCTTCCGGATGTACCCTGTCCTCAACTCGCCAAACAGACAGTTCGCCGTTGATGCGGAAGTGAATCTCGGTCTGACGCTGAGCATTCGGAAATACGTGAATGTCCGACGCACCCTGCCTCACCGCCTCCGTCAGCACCCGCTCGAACAGGGCGATCAATGCCGATCTGTTGATCTCAGCGTCAAGGTCGGCGTCGATAGTGGACTCCTCGTCCATAGTCCCGAGGTCGTAGGCGAGATCCTCGTGCTCTTCGAACAGACCCGCCTCGGCGGCGCCGTAGTTCTGGTGAATGTCACGGATCATCGCCGACGGCGCATACCAGACCTCGAAATTCGCAAAGCCCGATTTCTTGAGGCGGCGAAACAGGTCGGGGCGCCCGGGGTCGTGCGTCGCGAGAACGAGACGGCCAGCCTCGGAGGGCGACTCCGTGATAATGCGGATCGGCGCGACGTCCATCTTGGCGAGCCGCTTCCACTGCTCCGGTTTGAGTCTGTTCTTGACGCGAGAGAGGAACGCGGCAAGCTCGGCCGGGTCGACCTGGACGAACGGGAAGGAGTATGCCTTCGCGGCCTCGGCAAATATCACATCCGTGTCCAGAGTTCCGTCCCCCGCCATGACACGCCAGAGCGGCACATGGCGTCCCTCCTCTGCTAGTCGGCGCCACTGATACCAGGCGCGCTCTACATCCTCTTCCCTGACGAGTTCTTCGTACAGAAGTTTGATGACGACGCGGTCGCGCACCTGCAGCATCGAGAATGCCTGGGCGATGGGCGCTCCGTCTCCGCCGTCTAGTCTTTCTGGTTTCCAGGGTTCGTCGCGTATCTGCCCTGAGGATATGTTTCCGGCTGCCATTCTGCGGATTTCGGTCTATGACGGTAACCCCGTTATCGGCCCGCAAAACGCCCCGTTAAGCCCAATTTGGCGGAGAAATGTGCCCGGCCCGCACGGAAAATCCTGCCCGGCCTCAGTCGGTCTCGGCCTCTGGGCCGCCCAATTGAGCCGCGGTTGACGGAAACTCCTTTAGGCAGACCATTTGCACGTTGCGAGCCACTACGCTCGTTTCCACGACCCGCCAAACGGCATGTATTCGACCATCAACTCGCAGCAGGCATTCCTCGCCACCTGGCGGATGCCGAAGCTGGCCTTCTCGTACAAGAACTGGAAAGACCCCGCGTTCGCCGACATATGGGCACTCCTGAGAAGCGGTGATTACGTTTCAGCAATCCAGCGCTGCAAGGAGCGACGGACTACGCTGACGCGCCGGTCGCCCAAGAAAAACGCGGCGATCCTGGTTGCCCAGGCCTACGGAGAGCTGATGACCGGCTCCACCGACCTTGCACGGCGACATGCTGGCCAGGCGATTGACATCTATC
Organism: Rhodothermales bacterium; assembly: GCA_028284545.1. GTDB lineage: Bacteria > Bacteroidota > Rhodothermia > Rhodothermales > JABDKH01 > JANQRN01. The sequence goes on from JANQRN010000040.1 coordinate 23,756, forward strand.
CTGCTCAGTGGGGCGGACACAGGATATTACTCGCGGCCCTCGCCTCGAATCAGGCATTCAAGGCCGCCTACATGCATTTGGAGAATCTCGACCCCGGACCAGTTCCGGTATGGGACGAAGCGCTGTCGACGCGAGACAAGAACACCGCGCTCGCGGCGTGGTCCTGGCTTCTAGGCGATTGGGACGCCGTGGCACGACATCTCGAAACAGCGTTTCCCGATGGCGTCAGCACCATGCCTGACCGAATCCAGGAGGATTGGTTCCGCCTCTCGCTGTATCGCGACCGCCCAACAGACGCGGTGGCCGTTGCGGTCCTGCTCATTACCCAGCGCGACGTTGCGATGACCGACGAGCTCCTCCAGACGTTTGTCCAAAATGGCTGGACCAAGGAGGCGCTTCCACTCTACCGGGCGGCCTTCGAGAGCGCGCCGAAGAGCGAGCTCTTGAGACGCCGCCTCGTCGCCCTCTGCATCCGCGAGGGTGCGCTGGATGAGGCCCGGCGCCTCACACAACCCGGGGCTCTCGATTTAGCGGCCTGAACGTTCCCCGACTTACAGGACGCTGGGCGCGCAACACTCGTTGCGCTCCCTTTTTTTATGCAATTCCACGTAGCGCTTTTATCATATCCCTAGATCGTGTGATATATTCGGTATCCGCAGTGCAGCGGAAACAGTCGCACGACCAACAACTCATGGCAGAGTCCAAGTCAGATTCCGAACGCACGGAGAAGCGGCGGTCGACCGCGGGAGACGCCAGCAAAATCCGCATCCCTGAAGACCACGTGCACCGCCAGGAACTCCCCAAGGCGTTCGATGTCCCGAAGGAGCAGTTTTCTGGGGAAGGCGTGTCACCGCAGGAGATGCAGTTTGTGCGCCGGGTGACGGAGCTACTTCCGATCCTCTCGCAGAAGCAGGTGGAGGCGTTGCGGAAACGCATCGAAGACGGATACTACACCAATCCCGAAGTGACCCGCATCATTGCCCGTCGGCTGGCCGAAATCTTCGGAACAGACTAGCCTCTGCCGGCGACTACTGGATGTGTCCCTCTTCGCGATACTTGCGAAGCTTGTTCCGAATAGTGCGCGCGGAGATGCCAAGCCGCTTTGCGGCCAGTTGCTGATTGTTGTTCGTCTCGTCCAGCGCCTGCAGGATCATCACCCGCTCCATGTCGTCGATTGTCTCGACTCGAGGAGCCGCCGCAACCGCAACTCCACCATCGCCGCCCTCTCCGAACTCGGCATCCGAAAAGAAGGAGTCGAAGACATCAGACTTCTCCACGACCTCGCGATCAGCTGACAGCAGAACGCCTCGCTGCACGAGGTTCTCGAGTTGACGGACGTTGCCCGGCCAGGAATACGTCTGGAACTGGGCCAGCAGTTCGGCTGCGAGTTTCTTCGGCGGCAGCCCGTAGAGCTCCCTGTACTTGGCCGCAAAGTGGTTGGCCAGCTTCTCGACGTCTGAGATCCTGGCCCGAAGCGGCGGAACCGTGACCGGAAAAACTGCCAGCCGATGGTACAGGTCCTCACGAAAGACTCCTTCGGCAATCGCCTCCGAGATGATCCGATTTGATGTGGCGATGACCCGGACGTCGACCTTGACGACATCCGTCGAGCCGATCTTCTGAATCTCCTGTTCCTGGAGCACGCGAAGGAGCTTCGCCTGGATCGGTAACTCGATCTCCGTGATCTCGTCCAACAGGAGCGTCCCGCCGTTTGCCATCTCGAAGGCACCCGTCATGTCGTCCACGGCACCCGTAAACGCGCCCTTGCGGTGACCAAACAGGTGACTCTCGACCAACTCGCGCGGCAGGTTCGCGCAGTTCACCGCCACGAAAGGACCGCCCGAGCGATCGGACTCCTGGTGGATGAGACGCGATAGAATCTCTTTCCCGGTACCGCTTTCACCCTGCACGAACACGGGCGCAGCGTTCGTTGCAACACGTCCAATCAGCTCCTTGAGCTTAACAACCGTCGGATGGTCGCCCACGTAGTTGTACTGACGACCCGTTCGCTTCGAGGGCTTCTTTCGTGGCGTCGCCGCATCCGGAACGACCGTTATCGGCTCACGATCCCTGTTGGCGAGAACCTTCTGAACACGGTCAAGCAGTTCAGCCGTGGAGAAAGGCTTCGGGATGTAGTCAATCGCTCCGTTCTGCATCGTGCGCACGGCATGCTGCACGTTTGCGTGTGCCGTGATCATGATGACACGTGTCGTCGGGTAGTGCTCGCGAACATGGGCGAGCAACTCCACGCCGTCCATGTCGGGCATCATGAAATCGGTGACGACAAGGTCGAACTCCTGTTCCTTGAGCTGCTCGATCGCTTTGAGGGCACTCGAGCAACAAGTGACGTTCATGCCGTTGCGCGTGAACAGACGCTCGAACAGGTTCTGCAGAAGGGGCTCGTCGTCGACGAAAAGGATGTGCGTTGGCGCTTCCATGGATTCGATAGAACTCCCGACGGTGGACAAGCGCTCAATATAGTCCAAATCGACCATTCTCTGGTGCAGGCCGCAAAAGATGGCGTGTCCGTTTTTTCCCGGCCGATGGCGCGGCGTGGACAATCTTGCCAGACGTCGTTGCCGTTCCGGATTGTCTCACGATGAGAATTCACTTAAGTGAAAATCCATGTTCGATGCGACATCTACGCTCGCCGCGGGCGAACATCGCGGAGCACTTGCGTCAATTGCCATTGTGCGGCCCTCGCGACTGACGAGCCCGTTTGGAGCATTTGAACGCGAATCAGCGCTCCGCCGCGTCACGTACCTGCGCTGTTCCGCCGCTGGCATGCCCTTTGATGATCGCTGACCCGTTACCACAAGTATGGTCATCGAATCAGCAGCGGCATCGGGCCGCGTGGGTTTCTCCGACAGTCCATTCGATTCCCTCAGGCAGCCTCAACCGTGCGCATCATTGCAACTCAGTTCGGCATTCTGTTCGCAATTCTCGCGTTTAGCAGCGAGCTGGTCGCAGGCAGGACGGTCGCCACGGCTTCGGTCGTCGGACTCGCGCTTGGATCCGCAATCCTGCTCACGCTCATTGTGACCGACATTGCGATCGATCGGTACCTGGCGCGCAAGTACGGCGTCCCTACAAAGGGAATTATTGAACACGCCGGGGAGCAGGTCGGCGGCGGTATTGGTGATTCCGGCGATGATTCGGTAGTCGCTCCGCTGAACGGTAACGCATCAGGCAACAACAACAGCGGCGCAACACGCGCTGCATGATCCAATCCCCTACGGGCCCAGAAGTCTCATATGGCTCACGACCTTCAGCGGCTAGCGGTCGCATACGCAACGAACCGAACACCGTCAAACCGCGAAGCAGTCGTCGTTTCTGCAGTTCCGCTGGTACGATCAGTGGTCGGACGTCTGAATATTCCCGACCACCCTTTGGCGGCCCGCGAGGATCTCGAGAATGTCGGCCTGCTTGGACTGCTACAGGCCCTCAACGGCTACGATCCTGAACGCGGCACCCCATTCGTCTCCTACGCCTACGGAAGGATCCGCGGAGCGTTGGTCGACTACCTGCGCAGCATCGACGCACTACCTCGCGAACGGAGACGACGCCTGGCTGAAGCCCAGAACGCGATCGACATCCTTCGACAGCGGCTCTCAGCTGAGCCAAGCGACGAACAGGTGGCCGAGCACCTCGGGATCAGCCTCATCGAATACCACACGCTGCTGCGTGACGCCCAGTGTCGGTTCGCGCTCTCGCTCCATGCGCCAACAGACTCAGACGGCGAGCAGACGGTCATCGAGACCATCCCTAACGAAGAGACCCAACGCGCCTTCGAACGGATCGATCGAAACTCGCTCCACCGGTACATCGGCACCCTCGTGAAGGACCTTCCCGAGCGGGAACAGACCATTCTGGCACTCTACTACTACGAGAACCTCACACTCCGGGAGATCGCCGGCCTCTTGAGCCTGACAGAAGCGAGGATTTCACAGATTCTGGGCAAGATCCTCCTCACACTCCGCTCCCGGATCGCGGCGCAGCAGGCCGTCGCTTCCTGAACAAAGCGTCCGCCAGCTTCGTATATTGGCCGATCTGTAGCCGCGGCACCACCGACGCGGCCTCGACCACTCGTCGCGAAGAACCAACCCGATTCGAACCATGGGGTTCATGGCCAAGATGCGGGACAACACTGGAGTTGTCCTGTGGATTCTCGTTATCGCCTTCGGCGTGATATTCATGCTGCAGGACACCAACGTCTTTGACATCATCGGCCAGACCGGCAATGCCATTGCGAAGGTCAATGGGGATGAGATCACCCTGGACGAGTACAATTCTGTCGTCCAGGGACAGCTCCAGCGAATAAGGCAGTCCTCGCCCGACGAAATTCCACCACAAACCGAGGAGCTCATTCGCGAGCAGGTGTTCGACGGTTTGGTGGACGACCGACTACGACGACAGGAGATGGATCGGCTCGGTGTTACCGTGACCCCCGGCGAGATCCAGGACCTGGTGTTTGGTGACCAACCCCACCCCGCCATTGCCGACATCTTTCAAGGCGAGGATGGCCAGGTTGATCGCGAGCTCCTGACAAGCTACGCGCAGGACCCGGCGAACGCCGAATGGTGGGTCGGAGTCGAGCAGTTCCTCGAAAACGAAAGGAGACGGGAGAAGCTGGAGAAGCTCTTGGAGGCGACGGTCCGCGTCTCTGAAGAAGACATTGAAAACTTCTACCGTCAGCAGAATGCAACGGTGTCGGCGGATTACGTCGCCCTGCGTTTTGCGTCGGTATCCGAAGACGAGATCGACGTTAGTGATCGAGAGCTGCGCCGCTACTACGACGACCACAAAGACGATTTCGAGCGGAAGCAGTCTTGGGTTGTAGAGTACGTTGCCCTCTCCACGAACCCGACCGCATCTGACACGGCTGATGTCGTGGCCGACCTCGAGCGTGTTCGCTCGCGATTCGCCGAAGCACGCGACGACTCGGTGTTCCTCTCGAGGTACTTCTCAGAACGCCCGTATACTGATGTGGAGTTCAGGCGGGACGAACTGAACGAGCAAATCGCCGACTCCGTCTTCTCTGACCTCACAGTTGGTCGGATCTTTGGCCCGATAGAGTCTGAGGGCATGATGCACCTCGTGAAACTCGTCGGTACTGAGCCGGCTGAGGAGCGTTCTGTAAAGGCGCGTCACATCCTTAAACGGGCCGCCGAGTCAGACGCGGAAGCCCGGGCGACTGCTCGTCGCGAGATACAGGCGCTGCGCCGGCGCATTGCAAGCGGCGAGTCGTTTGCCGAACTAGCCGCGACAGAGTCTGACGACGCAGTTTCGGGCGCGAATGGCGGTGACCTGGGTTGGTTTGGCCCGGGTGCCATGGTAGAACCGTTCGAGACAGCCGCATTTCGAGCGAGACGCGGCGCCTTGGTGGGCCCGGTCGAGACGTCATTTGGGTACCACCTGATCGAGGTGTTGGATATCTCCAATGTCGCTGTGAAAGTGGCAGATATGGCACTCAGAATTCGAACGACACCGGCCACGCTGAACAGCATCGAGGAGGAACTCGAAGATCTGCAGTACTTCGCCGAGGAGGAGAAGAATTTCAGACAGGAGGTCGATCGCCGCGAGCTGGAGATTCAGACGGTTGAAATCGAAGAGGATCAGCAGTTCATTCCCAACATCGGCAACAGCCGAACGCTCCAGAACTTCCTCGCCGTCGCGCGCGTGGGTTCGGTTAGTGAACCGATCGAGCTGAATGACAAGTACATTCTCGCGCACGTAGTGGAAATAAAGAAAGCGGGCTTCCGCCCATTTCAGGAGGTGCGAGCGGAAATCGAGCCACGTGTCAAGACAGAAGCCCGCAAGGAGATCCAGCTGCAGAAGCTGACCGACGCGTTGCAGTCGAGCGGCGGAGACCTCTCGGCAGTTGCAGCCGCCGTTGGCGCTTCGGTACAGTCCGCGAACAACATTGGAGTGGCAAACCCGATCGTATCGGGTCTGGGCCGAGAACCCTCCTTCGTTGGCACTGTGGCTGGTCTTTCCCAGAGTTCGGTGTCCGACCCGGTCGGCGGGAACGCAGCGGCGTTTGTCGCCCAGCGGACCGATAGCGGTGCCGATCTCGAACTGTCTGCCGAGCAGAAGGAGTCGATCCGGCTGCGACTGCTTCAGGAACGCCGGAATCAGCTGCGGACCGAGTGGATCGCCGGGCTGAGAGAGCAGGCCGACATTGTGGACAATCGTCGCGTCTTCCTACAGTAGCTACCTGAGGAAATTCGGCGCCAGCCCTACCGATCCTC
>JANQRN010000061.1 GCA_028284545.1 Rhodothermales bacterium
ACCGGGGAATCCGCCGAATGGCCAAACAACGTGCTCTCATTGCAGACGGTCGTGTACGAGTGCGGCGTGATCGCTCGTCGGGGGGAAACGGTCATTCACAAATACGAAGCCGGCGAGTTGAAACGCTGCCGGCGGTTTGCTGCCGAGGTCTGCGAGCTGATGGGCCCCTTCTGGGAAGGCCTGCCGTCGAACGACGATGCCCCGACTCACCCGTTCTATATCGTAGCAAACCAGGTCGCAGACGTGCCCACCCGCTTTAGCGAACGTTTTATTCGATCAGCGTTCGGAGGCGTCATTTATCCCCAGGCGACCATCGTTCGGGAACCGCTCAAACTCGGCACGAACTGGTGGGCGGAAATTGAGGAGCGAATCGACGAGCGCGACTGGGACGAAGAGGATGATCGCGACCAGGACAAGCAACGTTGGCGCGACGTCATTAAATGGTTTCGAACCCACCCCGACCTGCACGCCCCCACCTGGATCAGCATCGGCACAAAAGACGACGCCTTTGACGGGCCCGACGATGGAATGGAAGGCGGCTCGAATTTCCCCCGGCTCGCCGTCGCCATCACCTCACGCGGCAGCATCGTCGGCAGTATGACCTGCGACGCCTTCGCATGAGCGTCTACCTCGCTTCAGCCAATCGCGTCTTTCGTGCTACGACAATCCTTGTAGGAGTCTTCGTTAGTCGATTGCAGCCACATGACTTGAGCCTCAAACGCTCGGCGCTAACCTGCCCGCAGTTGCGAACCGATGGGAAACTCCTGTAGTTGCCGTTATACTAACGTACTCGCAGAAAGAAGCCAGTATTGACTGAAGCAGACCATACACTGGAGCAAAACGGCATCTGACGTCAAACAGTCATCCATCGCGTCATTTTAATGCGAACAAGGAGCAAGTCCAGTTGAATGAGAACGAGTGGATCGAGAATCTGGAACGAGAACTTAAGCCGCTGACGTGGATGGACAAAAACTATGCTCCTACGCCGACTGTCGAGGAGCTGGATGCTTTCGAAGCGGAGAGCGGATTCCGCCTGCCATCCAGCTACCGCCGATTTGCGCTGGCCTATGGCGCAGGAACGCTGGTCGCTTCAATGGCGACAGAAGACGAAACCGATGGGGAAGATGATGATGAAGACGAAGACTATGATGAGGACACCGAGTTCAGAGAACTCTATCAACTGTATGTTCCCAACTGCGTCAACGAGCATCATGAATTGGCTGACTACAATCGTCTCTTTCACGAGCGCTTCTTCCCACGTGACGAGCTTGCCGAGGATTTCACGGAACCCGACATGCTTGAGCGGTTGATTGTCTTCATGTCGGAAATAGACGGCTACGGCTGGGTAGGGTGGGACCCAAAGGACATACGCGATAATGAACACAGAGAATGCGGCATCTATGCCGTCGGCCGACACGCGAACGCGTTGAGATTCGTGGCCGCATCCTTCGCGGAACTGCTAACGAACGAAGTCCTTCTGGATGAACGAAATTGGGCTAAGCTGTCCGGCTTCTATAAAGCCCCCGAGGTAAACTGGCTCATGAATCAGTATTATCCCGCATATGATCTACGTTGACGTTGACGATTTCATGAAGCATCTTGGCGCGCACGACGCTTTGGTGCTGGTGTTCGATGTGATGCTTAACTCAGGGATGAACTAACCTGCAAGATCCGTGCGGGAAACTGAAATGAGAATCGCGAGTCGTGCCAAACAAGAAATGCCCCTGGCTCGATGCGACTCGAACCAGGGGCTTGTCGTTACAGCAAGTTGACAACCCGGTCGGCCAGGCCCTTCTCGCCCAGCACGATGTTTAGCTTGCCATCGGTGGCGATGTTTTGCAGGACTTCCAACTCCCGCAGCCGCATCAGCGTCGGGTTGTCGGCTAGCAGCTTGGCCGTGTTGGCCTGGCTTCGCATGGCGGCTGTTTCCTCACGTCGTGCGATCAGGTTGGCCTCGGCTGCCTTCTTGGCCTCGGTGACCCGGTTCATCAGATCCTTCATGTCGCCCGGCAGGATGACGTCGCGGACGCCCACCGATCGAACTTCCAGTCCCAGTTCACCTGCCCGGCCGACGATCTGCTCCTCGATCTCGCGGGTGACCGCATCCTTATCGGTCAGCAGCGCGTCGAGGTCACGAGCGCCGACCACGGCCCGCAGGGCGAGCTGCGCTTCGCGGTACAGCGCCTGCCGCGCGTCGTCGGCCGCGGTGACGGCCTTCTTCGCTTCGACAATGCGGTAACCGACCACGGCGTTCAGCCGCAGCGTGACCTTGTCGGCGGTCATGATCTCTTGGCCGCCGACGTCAATCATCGTTTCGCGCATATCGACCTCAACCACCTTGGCGTCGGCAGTCCCGCGCCAGAAGGCGTACAGGCCCGGCTGAAGCGTATCGACGTAACGGCCGTCCGTGAACAGCACACCGACGTGGTTCCGCTCAACCGCGCAGACGTCGAGCAGTTGCTGCGACTGCGGCGCGCGGGTGATGACCTTTAGGTCGTCGTGCTCGATCCGCACGGCCCGCGCGTCGACCACTTCGACCTTCACGTCGCGGTGGCCCGTCCAATAGACGGCCAGGCCCGAGGCCAGGATCTGGCTGAAGCGGCCGTCGATCCAGACCAGCGCGCGCTCGTGGTCCTTCAGGTCCACGACCTTGGCGCGGTCCTGCAGCGCGCCTGACTTGACGATCACGTCGAGCTTGTCGTGGACAAGCCACGGGTCGCGCTGCGAGACAATCTCGACGCGCACGCCCAGCAACAGGTCGACCAGCCGGTACGATCCGGGAGTGAGCAGACCCTTGAACTCGTCATTTCGGAAGTACAGTCCCATCTCGTAGCTGCGAATCTTGACGTGCTTGAAGAACATCGTGCTGTACCTCCTTTCCTGCCGAATCGGTGAATGACAACCGGCAGATCGCGTTGTTTGTGAGAACTCCATGACGCCGTGGCGATCTGGAAGGTTCGCCTGAGACCTGTTGAACCACGAGAAAAAGTGGCCCTCAGGAGAACAGCGCGATTGCGGGTCACACTTATCGAGTGCGGAATGCGTCTTAAGCGATGACTTGTCGCTCGCCGCCAGGCGTTTCGCTCCGTTGCGCAATCGTCGGACTTGCCGATGACGTTGCAGCCGAGGTCTGCCGCCCTCTGGCGAGCGATTTGTTAGGGCGGTATCCGCGCACTGCAAGGCACTCGTGAGTGCTGCCGCGTCCGGCGCCTTCGCGCTTTCGCGCGAGCCGACATCCGGCAGCGGCCGACCGAACAAACGTCCGTCTCCCTTGGGCTTTGTGGTCGACGCTTTCGCGTCGGGAGTCGGTTACCAGCCGACAATCTTGGTGGACGGTACGGGAGTCGAACCCGTGACAGCCAGATTAAGTGTCTGGTGCTCTAACCAACTGAGCTAACCGCCATCGACGCCGATCGCTTTAGAGCCCATACGCGGAACGCACATCGCCAACCACGACCGATACACTGGACGGTATGGGGTCAATGCGCCGCTGGACGAACAGCATCAACGGTCCTTGCTTGAAAGAGACGCCGGTGGGAATCGAACCCACTTCGACCGGGTTGCAACCGGCTGCCTGGCCATCTGGCTCCAGCGTCATCGAGTGTCCCGGCCAGGAATCGAACCTGATCCTCGAGCATCGCAGGCTCGCGTGCGAATCCGGCACACTCCCAGGACATGTTGCAGTACCCCGCCAGGGAATCGAACCCCGTCTTGTGGTTCCGAAGACCACCGTGCGTCCATCACACTCGCAAGGCATGTTGTCGAGTAGCCCTCGTGAGGAATCCAACCGTACACCGACGCAAAGCGTTGGCCGGCGACCCAACACACTCAGCACCCCGACCTGGAATCGAACCAGGACCAAGACCTTCGGAAAGTCTTGTGCTGTCCGTTACACCATCGGG
>JANQRN010000062.1 GCA_028284545.1 Rhodothermales bacterium
CCAGATCGCGTGTGGATCGGACCGGCGTTTCAGGCTAACCGTCTTCAGGATTGGCGGGTACAGTCGGGTCGACTGGTGAGCGTCGAGGGTCGAGAGCAAAAACCCATGCGGACCGTTCATGTTCTCACCCACTGGTTGTCAGACCGTTCAGCCGCAGCCGACATCTCGGTCGAGCTTGGACCTGGTGACGCGAGCTCATTTGCATCCGGAAGCGCCGATTCATGGGCTGGTCTATTAATCGGATCAGGCGGCGCAGATGTCGATCATCGGATCTCAGCCTTGACGCATCATTGGCCCGCTGAAGACGGCGGGCTCATAGTAGCCGTCGACGGTCGCGGTGAGATCGTGGTTCGTGACAACTCCGTGAACCAGGGGTACCGCCGACCTGTGGGCAACATCCCGACATCTGCATGGCCGCTTGTCACGCCGGATCAACTTGATCGTTTCGGGGGCGCGACGCCGGGGGGAGTGTTGTTGTCGGCACGGCTTAGGCCGAATATCGGTGACACGACGTACACGCTGGTGGTCGAGACATCAAGTAGTGCCGGGCTGCCGGTTGCGCGCGCTACGTATCGAAACGTCCCGGCGGGTTCGGTTGATGGCAACGTGGCGCTAGCTGCGCACCGACACAGCCCCGGCCTTTGGTTCAACAATTTGCGGCTGTCTGGCGACAAGCTCGCGCAGGACGACGATCGGGCTGTCGGCCCCGTCATCGGAGCCTTCCACACACTCAGTGGGGGTACGCTCAAGATGACGGCGCAGTTTGGACCAATAGGCGCGGATGACGCTTCACGGGCGAAGCTCGAGATACGCCGAGGTGGGGATTGGGTCGTCGCCGCATCGTCTCCGATTGCTGAAGGCAGTTTCACAGCGACTTTTCGCGTAGACGACTGGGACGCGTCGAGCAGTACGCCTTACCGCGTCTCCTACGATTTCTCCTCCCGCGAGGGAATAGTGGCGACGCACTACGCGGGCACCATACGAGCGGAGCCGACCTCGGCTGAGTTTGTCGTCGGCGCCATGAATTGCCAGAACATGTCTGGCGGTGAGGGCCAATGGAACGGGAGTCATTTCTGGTATCCACACGCTGAGCTTTCCGATGCGGTCGCCTACCACGATCCGGACATGCTTTTCTTCGCTGGTGATCAGATCTACGAGGCCGGCCTCGAAGGCGTGGAGCGAACACCCGTGGAACGGGCGACACTCGACTACCTGAACCACTGGTACCGTTTTGTGATTTCGTTTCGCGATCTTGCCCGCGACATTCCGACCGTCATCATTCCGGATGATCACGACGTATATCACGGGAATGTCTGGGGGAACGCGGGCGTGCGAATGCCGGGCCAGTTCTCGCCGCCAACCGACGCCGGCGGATACACGATGCCTGCAGAGTGGGTGAACATGGTGCATCGGACGCAGGTCTCGCACTTGCCTGACCCCGCGGATCCCGAGCCACTTGCAAACGGCATCTCGGTGTACCATACCCGTGTCGAGTACGCGGGTGTGAGCTTTGCGGTACTGGCCGATCGTATGTGGAAGTCACCGCCGGTGACCACAGTCCCGGCCGCCCGCGTCTGGAATGGATGGCCGCAGGTTGAGAACTACGATGCGACCCAGGCCGACGTCGCCGGGGCACGACTACTCGGAGAGCGCCAACTGGACTTCCTCGATTCGTGGGCGACAGACTGGTCACATGATGCTTGGATGAAAGTTGTCCTCTCGCAAACGCTGTTCAGTAATCTCGCGACAATACCGGATTCGGCGACGAGCGGCGCGGTGCTTCCCGCGCTGGGTTTGCCGCGCCCCGGTGAATATCAGCGCGGCGACAAGATCGCCAGTGACATGGATTCAAACGGATGGCCCCAGACCGGTCGCAATGAGGCGCTGCGTCGCATGCGCAAGGGGTTCGCGTTTCACATCGCAGGCGACCAACACCTCGGCAGTTACGTTCACTACGGGATTGACGAATGGGGCGATGCGGGCAACGCCTTTGTCGTCCCCTCGATTGCCAATATCTGGCCGCGGCGGTGGTTTCCGCCCAACCCGGGCGCAAATCGACTCCCGGATGCGCCCGAGTACACTGGGGATTTTCACGACGGTTTTGGCAACAAGATGACGGTCCGTGCCGTCGCGAATCCGGTGTTGACCGGCCTCGAACCGTCTGCGCTCTACGATCGATCACCGGGATACGGGATCATCAGATTCAACAGAGAGTCCCGCAAAATCACATCCGAGGCCTGGCCTCGATGGGTGGACCCCTCACTAGAGGGTGCGGCGCAGTACGACGGCTGGCCGGTCACAATTGATCAAACGGACAACTACGGACGCCAGCCGGCGGGCTTCCTCGACGAGATTGAACTAGACGGCGGTGAGCGTCGCTGGATTCAAGTCATAGATAACGAAACAGGTGAAGTGGTCTACGCGGTCAGGCCCCACACGCAGTCGTACCGTCCGGCCATATTCGACGCGAGTGGCAAGTACACCGCTGTCGCCCGGCGGTAGACGAACTCCGGGGTTGAGGTCTTCCGGGTACACTATTTTGCGGTGTTTACCCTCGCCACCAGCAACCCCGGACGACACGCAATGACATGCGAACGCTGAAGAACCTTCTCGACAGAAACCGGTCTTGGGCCGACGGCACGCGCGCTGCTGACCCGAGCTTCTTTGCCGAGACTTCCAAGAGTCAGCATCCGCAATATCTATGGATTGGGTGTGCGGATAGTCGCGTACCCGCGACGACTGTAGTGGACATGAAGCCGGGCGAGATCTTCGTCCATCGCAACATTGCCAACGTCGTGGTTCATACCGATCTGAACTGCCTGTCTGTGCTACAGTACGCGGTCGAGGTACTGAAGGTTGAACACATCATCGTCTGCGGTCACTATGGATGCGGCGGCGTGAAGGCAGCGCTCGATGGACAACGGCACGGGTTAATAGACAACTGGCTCAGGCATATTCAGGATGTTGCCCAAAAGCATGAGGGAATGTTGGGAGGCGCCGGTTCAGGCGATGCGCGCACAGACCGGCTAACCGAACTCAACGTGATAGAGCAGGTCCTTAACGTGTGTCGGACCACGATTGTCGAAGATGCCTGGGAGAGGGGTCAGTCGCTCTGCCTCCACTCCTGGATCTACAGCATCGAGGATGGCATCCTCCACGATCTCGGCGCGTGCGTCGCGTCGCTTGCTGAAGTCGAACCGGCCTACGAGGCCGCTGTCGAAGCAATTGCGGGAAGGTTGGCCGAAGCGAGCAATGGCTGATGGCTACAGGGAGGCTGACGGGCGCCGCAGGCAACAGGTTGGCGGTCTGCTTATCGGTCTGACTGGATTGGTTTTCACCGTTCTGACGTGGCGCGATGCCCTGACGACGGGGGCTTTTTCGGTACGAAGCGCTATAGCGTTCCCGGCTTTTGCCGTCGTTGGAATTGCGTTGCTCTTCATGCCGGGCTACAAGGAGGAGCGCCGCGCACGAGGCGAAGACCTCACCGGCAAGCGGGGTTGGCGGCTGCTGACCCTACGATGGTGGCTCGTGCTTGCGCTCGCATTGGCAGCCGGCTTCCTGAACCTTTTCGTTTTGGGAGCCTGACCCGGGTAGTCGGGCGGAAGTCGCGACAGCCAACTTCAGGGCCTGTCGATGGCGAAGTAGTGCAGGAGCACATCATCCAGAAGCGGCTTCCAGTTGTCCCAGTCGTGCCCAAAAGGTACTTCGATGTACTTCAGCGGGTACCCTTTGTCCTGAAGAATGTCCCGCAGTCGCCTGGTGCGAGCTTCGTTGTCGCGCGCATTGCCGCTACTTAGAAAGACGTCGATCGGCATCCGCGTCGAGTCTTCGTACGCACTGAAGATGTACCGCACCGGGTGCATTGCCGGCGACTGCATCGCGATGCCCCGAATGGCGTCGTGGGCATGTAGCCCGAGGCAGGCTGAGTTCAATCCACCGAAGGACAGTCCCAGTATGACCCGTGAATCGGCTGCCGACCGCGTATTTAGGTCGGCATCAATTGTGGGTATCAGCTCGTCTGTGAAGAAGCGAATGTAGTCTTCGTTGCAGAAAAACTGACCATTGCGGCGATTGTACCTCAGATTGTCGGGGTCCCGGTTGTCGACAAAAACCGCGATGACCGGCGCAATGCGTCGCGCCGCGATGAGTTCATCCAGCGTAAGATGCATCTCCCCGGTTTCGATGTACCATTGACCGTCGACAACGTAGATGACGGGCAGGTCCGAGAGGTCTTCGTGGCCGGCGGGCAGATACAACCGGTACTGGAGGTCGTAGCCGAGTTGCTGGCTGGTGACGCGGATGTTGTCTGTCAGCGTGCCCTGACTCTTCGCTGGAGAAGCGCCAAGCGCAAGAATCGCCAGCGCAAGGAAACGTATAGCCGTTCGCGACGCCAACCGGGCTAGGCCGCCTGGACCGCAGGCTGCATCGACAAGACCGTCTGGCAGAGCCTGCGCCACGTCTTCAAGTCAGCCGCAATCTCTTGCTTGACTTCGCGGAAGCGTCTCCGCAACTCCTTGATTTCGACCCGATTCTGGCGACGGTCGAGCGAGCGGTAGCGATCCATCAGCGCCTTGGCTGAAACAATCGAGGAAGAGATCTTTTCCGACATCTTCTCAACTGCCTCAATCAGCGGTTGCGCGTGCTCATGGATGTCGAGACGCGTGAGGTGGTTGATCAGGAGCTTCTGATCTGCCTGCACAAGCTTCTTCTTGATCATCAGCGGATCGGTTCGCTTCAGGTCCCATGCGAGACCAAGTTTGCTCAACACCCAGATCAGATACTTGGGAGGATCAAACTGGTACCACCTAACTCCGTTGCGGTAGTCGCCGGCGAAAGTATGGTGGTAGTTGTGATAGCCTTCGCCGAGCGTTAGAAACGCAAGGATGAGGTTGTTGACGGCAGAGTGTTCAGAAGAGTACGGCTTGGAGCCCCACATGTGGGCCAGCGAATTAATGAACCACGTGCAGTGATGCACGACGAAAGTCCGCAACAGGAACCCAATGACAACGGCGCCGAGGAGATCGCCTGTCAGCGCCCACAATCCCCCGACCGCTATGAGGTTCGTCAAGGTGACGAAGACCCCGTAGTAGCGATCCTGGATGATCAGCATCCGGTTGTCTTTAAGGTCCCGTATGTACTTGGGGTCGATCGGGTCGCCTTCCTTGAGCATCCAGATCAGGTGTGAGTGCCAGAAGCCTTTTTCGGTTCCGTACGGGTCGCCAGGGCCGTCGACGTGACGGTGATGCAAGCGATGGTCGTGCGCCCAACGGAAGATGCTTCCCTCAGCGGCAAGCGTTCCGAAGAAGACCATAAACCACTCGGCCGGTTTCTTCACCCGGTACGTTCTGTGGGCGTAGAGTCTATGGTAACCCGCCGTTATCGCAAGCAGACAAAGGGTGACTAGAGCGAGCGAGCCGAGCAGCAGGGCGGCACTTGGGCGCTGGATCAGCAGGTAGATCGGCAGTCCTACGACGAGGAGCACGTGGTAGGCGGCGATGAAAATCAGGGCAACCCAATCGGGTTTAAAATCGCGAAACATCTAGCGTGGGAATCGTCCTGGAGTGGATGGAAAATCGCCGTCAATATACGGACGGGGAGCCCGTACCGAGGGGGATCGGCTGAGCGAACAGGTTGGCAACCCGGCGGTTCCGCTGGTGCATTTCTACCGCGAACGGCGTCTTCCTAGCCCAGGGGCCCGTTGTCCCGCAATGAGGGTCAGGAAGGGCCATATCGCGGCAATTCTTGCCCCCCGCGCCTGGCGTCGCATTCGATATGCGACATTGCTGGGCGGTTTTTGAGTACGGCCCGGATTTGGCCTGCGCCCCTGATACGCAAGCAGTTCATGCGCTCCGACAAAACTCAATTCCATGTCCAAATCCTCACGCTCCAACGCCATGACACATCTTTTCGAACGATACATCGCCGGTGGCATCCGCGAAACGCATTGGGACCGCTTTACCGAAGTGCTTGATTCGGGTCTGCTTGCGGACGAGGACCGCCGCGCTTTTGCGAAGTTCTTCTGCGATGCGCTCGACGAGGCACCCGACGGAGACATCTTCCTGCCCATCGTCTCGGAGGCCAACGACTTCACGGCCTCATCGATCTCGGCGGCAGCCTAGCCTACGTCGCCGATAGCTTCATCGGGCATTGACCAGTCGTCTGCTCCGGCAATCAGTGGTGACTCGTCCCACGTTTGCGACTCGAAGAACTCGACCTCGCTCGCGTACCACGCAACCGTTACCGCAGCGCGAAGGATGAAGCTGGCTTGCTGTGCAAGCGTCAGCGACAGAATGCCGGCGATCGACGCCGCCGCTATCCAGTTCTCAAATAGCAGCGGCATCAACACAAGCACGATTGCCGGGACTAGCCAGGCGGCGTACAGGAGCACCGCGCGAGGATGCTTGAAGGGCCAGCCGATCCCGCGGCCAAATGCCTTGGTGATCGATTCGTTCCGGCTGACGACGGCGATCTGACTATAGTCGCACATCAGGTCTGCCGCCGCCCCTACCGCACCCATAGCGACGGGTAGCACCAGCAGCGAGAGCAGCACGGTGCCCTGCTCTCCAGCGGCTCCGATGCCGATGCTGATTACGAGGAAGACACACGCCTGCACAAAGAGCGTGATCAGCAGGAACGGCAGGGCCACGCCGACTGACCGCAAACCGTAGTCGCGAACGCCGTCCCAGAAGCCGCGGACGCCGCCATCACGCACCGCGTTGATTACGCCGGCAGTTGCCAGCGCTCGCAGAACAGCCGTCACGGGTACGGCAACGAGTAGCAGCAGAAACGCCAACCCAAAGCCGGATTGGAGCTGCGCGCCGATATCAGCAAGAAGCTGGATGTCAATACGTCGGGCCATGTCCGCGCTAAATCCTGTCTCGGCCAACGACTTCACGGCTGATGACAACGGTATTGTCGTCAGGAATGCGATTGCGAACTGGAAGAGCCACAGACCCAGGACGAGCAGGGGTTTGCGCCGGGCAGCTACCAGGCCAAGTCGTACGTATTCACTGAGGCCGCGGACAGGTCGTTCGTTGGTCATTACAGAATTCCCGCGATCAGGTAGAGTAGCTGTTGCGCCCACGACGTGGTCTTGAGGTGCACCTTGGTCGCGAAGGGATTCGGCGGATCTATTGCCATCCGGTTGTTCACCAGGTTGACGTCGAGGAGCACTTGGCGCTCGTGATCCACGTATGCGTCGACTACCGGCGACGTTGAGTCAAACGTGAAGACTCGTTCTTTTTCACGCCCATCCCAGGACACGACCTCCTCGGCGCCATCCGCGAAGGTAACCCGTAGGGATTGCGGGAAATACCCGTCAGCCAGTCGGGTAACAACCACGCGTGACTCGGTATCGGTCTGTATCTCTGTGACCTCGTAGTCCACCACGGCCGTGCCGTATACAAACTGGTCAAAGAACCAATCGAGGTCCTCTCCGGCAACGTCTTCGGCAACGTCCTGCAGGTCACGAGTAGTTGGATGTCGGAAGCTCCAGCGGTCATAGTACGCTCGCAGAAACGCGATCATCCGATCTTCTCCCAGGTAGCCTTCGAGTGAGTTCATCAGCGTTGCGGGCTTGGCGTACGAGGCCTTTCCGTAGTCGCCCGACCTATACTCCCACGATTTTGTAAAGAGGGCGCCTGATTCGGGTCGCGACTCCGTATAGGTCATTCGCTGTTGCACGGCGCTGCCTACGGGAAGGCCGGGGAAGTCCACAAGAGCGCCCTCGCCGTACGCGGCATCCATGATCTTGCTCTCGAGGTACGAGGTCATCCCCTCGTCCAACCATGCTTCCTCGGCTTCGTTACTTGCCAGCATGCCGTAGAAATACTGATGTCCGAACTCGTGGATGGTGACTAGCTCGAGAGCACGCATCCAGGTCGGCAGCCCGTAGTACGTGCCGCACGTGATGAGCGTGGGGTACTCCATGCCGTTGCTCCCGCCGTACCCGTCGACAAGCGTGAGCGTCGTATACGGATACGGGCCAACCCATTTGTCGAAGTACTCCAACCCGACCTTCGCGGCGTCGAGGTGTCGGTCAGCCTGGTTGCGATGCTCTGGTCGCAGAAGCAGTCGCAGGTTGACGTGCTGCCAGGTGTCGGTAACCTCGAGGAAGGATGGGCTTGCCGTCCACGCAAAGTCATGGACGTCCTCGGCTACATACCGAACGGTGCGCGTCGTCTCTTCGTCGGACTCTTCCGTGAGCACCCCAGACGCGCCAACGATGTAATTCGCCGGAACGGTCAGCCGCACATCGTACGTGCCGAAGTCGGCGTAGAATTCGCTGTTGGCGTGGAACTGATGCGTGCTCCATTCGCCGCGTGGGGCATCACTCGGCACATAGCGCTGCCCCGGGATCTCCAGCACGCCAATCTTTGGAAACCACTGCGCCGCCATGACGAACACCTCCCCATCCTCAGTCAACTCCCAGCCAGTACGGGCGACGATCTGCGGGAGCGATGATTCGAACGCGATATCGAGGTCTATCCATTCGCCGGGAGCTACGGGTTGGTCGAGTGCCACTGAAATCACGGTCAAGTCGTCGACGTTACCGTCGTCGGGTTGGATGAACCGGATCGCGTCGGTGAGATCGATCCGCGTGCCGGGCGGATTCGCC
>JANQRN010000094.1 GCA_028284545.1 Rhodothermales bacterium
CGGATTGCTGCTAAACCAACCGCTTCTTCTGACGGCCGTGGCGCTGCTATGGGGCTTTGCCGTCGTAGCCGACAGTGCGCAGTTCTCGGCAGCAGTGTCAGAGCTGGCCGACCAACGCTACATCGGAACCGCGCTCACCATGCAGACTTGTCTCGGTTTTCTGCTGACGCTGGTAACTATCCGCGGGCTTCCCTGGCTCGCCGGCATTACGTCTTGGACGGTTGCATTTCCGCTCCTCGCTCTTGGGCCCCTATTTGGCGGTATAAGTATGTGGCGGCTGCGGCAATTGCCGGCGGCGCGCAAGATGGCCAGCGGCATGCGCTAGGCGGTCCTGGAGGACACACCTGGGTATCGCGTCATACTAGTCGACCTCGACCCCACTCTCCGAAACACGAACAGTGTGCTGCCCGGCACCGACAGCGAAACCGCCTTGCGCAGCTTCTATCGTGACGGCCGTCAGGCTACCCATCTCTTCTCCCAACGCCATTGCGGTGACCACAAGCACGTTCTCGGCAGCGCCTGTAACGACATCAAGAAACGGGTGCTTTTGTGCTGTTTCTGTCGGCACGAACGGCGTTCCCTCGACGACCGTGAAGGGCGCGTCGGCCTCAACCACGGCGCTTAGAACGGCGCCCGGCCGGCTGCAGGTGAACCCGGTAGCGGTGACAGCCTGCTTGCACAGTCCGTCCATATTGTCGCCAAAGAAGCGCGCCGTAAGCGTAGACGGGCCTTCGTACTTCGACATGCGATCAGCCACGACGACGACGCGTTCGCTGAAAAGCACGACGACGGTTCGGACTACGTCTTTGATCTTCAGATCAACGAGCCGGTAAGCTTGCGTGGCGACGCTCGTCCACAATGCGTAAGTGTCGGTAGCGCGATTTGTCGTTACCCGCGCGTACGAGCGTGACGCGTTTGTGCCTTCGACGCCGTTGTGATGTTCGTGTCCGCGCCCGTCAACCAGTACCGCGCTGTGTCCCTGCGTGAGCCGCATCGGCCACGCTGCGTCGGCATACCCGTACGGTGGGCGTAGGGGATCGGCGATCAGTTTCTGGCCGTGCGTTTTGATGATGATGCCGTTTCGGTCGGCGTGTTCGTGGTTCGCGGGCGGTCCGCTCCGCATCGCCACAACCATCGCCTCAGGCCCCCATCCGTTTCGCGCCACGACGCGGTCGAAAGACGATACCCAGAGTGCAGGGGTGTCCTCTGGTGGTCTCGGGTCTATGGTCGGATCGAACCACGCGACGGACCAGTGTGTGTGCTTTCCGGCCAGCGTATTCGCGAACCACTGTATGGTCGGGTTCCGTGTTTTGCGCGCGATCCAGAGCGGCAACGCTGCGCGCGTAAACGTATGCGGAGAACCCTTTCTGTTGCCGCTGTCGCCGAAATTGACAACGGCGTACGGATCGTCGCTCGTAGGCAACGACATGTTCATCAGGAAGCCGGCGTAGTTCTCCCATGGTACCACGTCCAGCAGATCTGGCATCCCAGCTCGATCCAGAGCGATCACAGCCTTGGCGAGGTTCAGCGCGGTGTAGTTCGCGTAGTGGACTTCTTCGTTCCATGATCCGTCAGCGCCAAAGAAGTTTCGGAACGTGCCGGTGCTGTGGACACCCATCTCCAGCCACCTCTCCGAGTCGGCGCTGCGCTCGAACTCGAGTTCGTAGGCAATCGTGCCAATTGTAATTGCGGCTGTGGGAAGTGCACGCAGGTTCGTATCGGATATGATCTCTGCCCGGCGGTTGAGGTCGTGCTGATCGCCCGGTCGAACGACGTGGAATGAGCTTTCCGGGTCGAAGTGCCAACCCTCGGCTTGCTGCGGCCATCGCATGTCTTGCAGCGCGCGGTAACACGCCTCGCAACCTCGCTCGCCGATCGTCCGCATCCACTTGGTCCGTTCGTCGGCCGTCACCGCATCACCGAGCCAGTCGATGGCGGTCACGGCGGCGATGGTCGCTTCGGGTGCACGCTGCACGCCTATCGAATCGTCGCCGTCCATGTAGATGTCCCATCGCTGAAACATCATGAGGGTTCGGATCGCCTTGACCGCAAGGTCCCTCGCGGCTTCGTCCCCCGTCATCAGGTAGAGAAAAGCCATTCGCTCCATGAGGAGCGATAGCGGGATGATCCTGCCGAGCTGATCGTTGTACCGAACGTCTTCGTCCAGCACCCGGTGTTCCGACTCGAAGTCCGTCGCGGTGAGGTCGTCGCGAACATCGGAAAATCGTTCTTCGCTGCGAAACACGGTCCGCATTCGTACGACATCGGCTTCGTCGAAGATCAAACCGTAGTTGAGGACACCGTCTTTTGGCCGATCGCGGCGGCTGGGCGGCGGCGGCAAGCGCAACGTACCGGGGGGTAGCGCCGCCACCGGAGTCGCGGCAGCAATCAGGCGAAGAAGTTCGCGGCGAGAAATGTTCATTGGTCACGCGTGTTGAAGCAGCCCGAGGATGTGACGTAGACCCGCCGCGAAGATTCTTGGTCGCACCGATCACCGGTTGCGCGATCACCGGTTGCGCACGACAATCGTCTGCCATTCTGTGCGAGTACCAGTAGCGTCGTCCAGTGATACGCGACACAGGTACACCCCCGAAGCAAGCTGCGGATGGATCACAATATCCTGCTTACCGGAATGGGTTACACGTTCCTCACGTTCAAAAGCGAGTCGTCCCAGGAGATCGAACACCTTCACACGGACGCGCGACGCGGCCGTGGCCCGCACCGGTAGCGACAGCTGGTCTGCCATCGGATTCGGATAGCCCGGCGACAACCAGTCATCACCGTGGTCTGCAACGTCGTCGGTGTCCGTGCCGCTCGCCACCGAAAACGTCAACCGGTTGATGTTGAACTCCTTCCGCCGAATGAGAATCTTCAGCACGTGCTCGCCCGCCTCGATTTGCACGTTCCTGAGCCAAACGGACTGCCAGTTCTGCCATCCGCCGGTCGCCGGAACCGAGACGTCGTCACCGATCTGGGCGTCGTCGACACTCAAGCGAAAGGAGCCACCCGGTGACTGGGCTGCGACTCTGACTTCGATGTCGTAATTGGCCGTACTGTCCGCGGTGAATGAGTAGGTCAACCACTCAAGATTGTTCACCCATCCGACGTTGTAGTCAAATCCTTCGGGGTCTGTTGACCGTTCGATGTCGACGCCGTCGTTGCGATAATGTCCGCCGGTATTGCCGCCCCCTGGAGTGCCGCTCGTCGCGAAGTAGTCGACATCAGAATACGTCTGGCCCTGGCTGCCGATGTCGTAGTCAACCGCGTTGATGTAACCGGGGATGCGATGGTCCTTGAACGGCCGGCGAAGCGAAGAGAAGTCCGGCTCGAAAAGCGCGGCGAGAACGCCCCGACGCACCTCAGTGGAATCAATGTGGAGCGAGCGCGCCATCGCGAAAAGCGCATCTTTCGCAAAACGCGCCGAGGGTCGCGTGCCGTTGCCACGCCAGTAGTCCAGGACGGCCTCGTAGCCTGGGGCATAGGGCGCTGAGAGGGGGCTCGCGGTCGCCTCGATCTGTTTGTGCGTCCACCAGTTCCAGCCAATGCCGTTCGCCTCAACAAGCGTTCGCACGAGGTAGTACCAGACGTTCGAGTTCTCGCCTGTTTCTCCAAGCCAGAGTGGCACCTGCGTGTCGTTTCGGAGGTTGAGCAGGTACTGGATGGTCCCGGTGTCCGTCGCATTCCAGTATTTGTGGAAGGCGTAGACCATGTTCGAGTCGAACGGTGTTTCGAGCACACCGAAGTCCGTCGCGTAGAAGTTGCCCTCGATGAACAGGATGTGGTTGTTGTCCACCGTACGAATGGAGTCAGCGATTCGCGTATAGAGGACACGCAGGTCATCGGTATTCACACCGTTGGGCGTGACCGGCTCGTTGATCAGGTCGTACCCGATGATCGTCGTGTCGGCGACGTATCGCGAGGCGATCTCTTTCCAGATCGCAACCGTCTGATCCTGGTACGGGACCGGTTCCGTCCACAGTCGCGCCGTGCCGTCGCTGTCGCTGATCGGACCATCGTTCTGCGCTCCAGGCGCGGCGTGCATGTCCAGGATCACGCGCAGGTTGTGTGCTCTGCACCATCCGAGAAATGTGTCCAGCAGCGCAAACCCGTCTTCGTCGAAGGTCTGCGTGTCGGGATCAAAGAACAGGTCGTAGTGGAAGGGAAGTCGGATGTGGTCATATCCCCATCCCGCGATGGCCTCGATGTCCTTTGCGTTGACGTAGTTCTCTCGATAGATTCGGAAGAACTCGTCTGCGTCAGCCTCCCCGATCAGGTCGACGATCTGGGCCCGAATCGTAGTCGGGGATCCACCGTCTGGAGCGCTGATATCCAGCATGTAGCCCTCGGGCATCAGCCAGCCACCGAGCCCAACACCGCGGAGAACGACAGGGGTGCCGTTGGCGTCAACGATTTCGGGTCCGTCGGTGCCGTAGAAGCCACTGCTTTGTGCCGCAACGTCGGCGTTGGTGGCAGCCAACAAGACGAGAGCGACGGTCGCCGCCACACGCGTGAGGGAGGCCGGTGCGAGTTCTTGCTTTCGATACCGCATACTGATCGAGGTTTCGCCGAGCTGGCGCTAGTGACCCCGCCTACCTTCATGACCGCTTCGCTGCTGCCCGAGCTACCGGGAGGGCGTCCAAAGTAGCGTGTCTACGACACTCTAGAACGGTGTCGTCCGTGAAAATCGATACGAGGCGCAGGGCGTGAAAAAACGGCCTCTCTCAACGATTGGCCTACCAGGCACCAAATTCTCGGTTTTCAAGACAACAAGGGATTCCACGATTCTGGTACACTGAGATGCTCAATCACACAAGACGGCCCAGGAAACTGGCTCAAGGGGCCACCGTCGCATTTTCGATAGCGCTTTCGACCTGCCTGTTATCGGGAATCGCGAGCGCCCAGACGAACCTCAATTATGGGGTGAGAGGCGGAATAAATCTCTCCACGATGTCTGGCGACACGTACTCCGACCTGGGTTATCGTCCCGGTCTCGTGCTTGGTGGTTACGTGACGATGCCGCGGACCGATAAGTGGTCGCTACAAGCTGAGCTCGTGTATTCGCAGGAGGGCGCTCGAAACGCGAACTACGATTTCAGCTCGTTCTCGACAGTCGTCTACGATCAGAAGTTGAAGTATGACTACTTGAACATCCCGGTCCTGGCGCGCTATCAGGTAGCCGACAAGGTTGATGTTCAGGGCGGACCACAGATCGGCATTCGACTTTCGGCGAAGGAGTCGCGCAAGATCAAGAGTGGCGAGCCCGCACCAAGCGACAACTCGGCGGGTACACGCAAGTTCAGCGACAGAATCAAGCTGATTTATCCGAGTATCACGGCAGGCGCCGGTTACGCGATTTCGGATAAGGCGCAGGCGACGGCCCGATTGTACTACAGCCCGTTCGACAACGTGAAGTCAAACGCTGGAGACTCCGAGGGCACGTATCCGTTCACATTCCAGATTGCGATGAGCTATGCGCTGGGGACACATGTGTTGAATCGGTAGCTCTTGCGGACTCGCAACGATCCATTCGCCCGTTGTCGCGATTGAAACGACGCATATGCGACGATGGTTGGCTAGCGCCCGTCGATCGTACGCAGCAATCGACCCGTGGCGGCATCCCAAAGGCGAATGCGCGTGTCCTGGCCGACGGTGGCGAGCGTTTGGCCGTCCGGCGAGACCTCGACGAAAAAGGCGATGCGCCTGTGCGCGGCGCGGGTGTACAGCTCGCTGCCGTCTTGGCGCGACCAGACCTTCAGGGTGCCGTCGCCGCCAGCACTGGCAAGCAGTTGATCGGTCAGGGTGAACGAGTTGCTGTAGACGCCGTGGTCGTACGTCTCAAGTATGCTGCCAGTGACGGCGTCGAATACCCGAATGATCCCCTGGCTCCCGCCGCCGGCAACGTTGGCGCCGGCGTTGGCAAACCGCCCGGTTGTCAGCGTGGCCCCGCCGACCTGGTAGGAGGCAACCTCGTCGTCTTTCACATTCCATCGCCCCATCGAGCCCCCGCGGCCGACGATCAGCACCGAGGCGCCGTCAGGTGCAAACCGGGCCGAGGTCGCGATGTCGCCTGGGGGGGCGAAGAGTTGTTTCAACTGTGCCGCGTCAACGTCCCACACAAACACCTCACCGCCTTCGGCCGCGGTGGAAAGGAGCCGGCCATCCGGAGAGAAGTGTGCGTAGAAAGGCACCCCGGCATGGCCGACAAGCGTATCGCGCACGGTGGCGGTTGCGACATCCCAGAGCCTGATGCGGTTGTCGTAGCTGGCACTGGCAAGCGTCTTGGCGTCGGGACTCCACGCCACAAACACGACGTAGTCTTCGAGCGCGGGAAACGTGATTTGTCGTTCTCCTGTCTCGACGTCCCAGATCACGATCTCGTTATCCATGTTTGCCGAGACCAGCCGAGTACCATCGGGTGAGAACTGAACCGAGTTGACGGCGGCCCCTTGTGCGGCGGCGGCCGGCGCCGACGCAAACAGCATCAGCCAGGCTGGAAGGGCCGCAGCGGCGAGGCGGCACAACACGACGAAGGAGGGCACGGCAACAGTCGGATTGGTTGGTATGGCGCGAGGTGCACATGATAGTACGCCGATATCCGCGGTCGCCGAGGAGTCGTGCGACAGGCGGCGCAGACCGTCGATTGAGTGGATTCATACGGCGACCGGCGGAGCTCGGCCTCCTGCGCCTCACGCTCCACCCTG
>JANQRN010000114.1 GCA_028284545.1 Rhodothermales bacterium
GAGAACCCCGTTCCGTGTCCCCCGGACTCGTCATGGTCGACGACGGTATCGGCCAGACCTCCCGTCTTGCGAACCACCGGTACGGTGCCGTAGCGCAAGCTGTACATCTGATTAAGCCCGCAGGGCTCGTACAAGGACGGCATGAGGAACATGTCCGCGCCGGCTTCGATCTGGTGAGCCAGGGCTTCACTGTAGCCGATATGTGCGTGGACCCGATCGGGGTAGGCAGCCTGGGCCGAGCGGAAAAACTCCTCAAGGTCCTGCTGACCCGAACCGAGCATGACAACTTGCACTGCCTGGGACTCGACAAGCGGGCTAAGAATTGGGAACAGGAGTCCAAGCCCTTTCTGACCGACGAGGCGGCTTACAATACCGATCACCGGGACTCCCTGTTGATAGGGGAGACCACAGGTCGTCAGGAGCGCAATCTTGTTTTCTTCTTTCCGCTCCAGCGAGTCGGCGTCGTAGTGAGCGTGGATATAGCTGTCTCGGGACGGGTTCCACTCCTCTAAATCAATGCCGTTGAGTATTCCGATCACGCGTTCGCCGCGCATCCTGAGCACGTGGTCCAGTCCGGCACCGTTCTCTGGTGTACAAATCTCCTTTGCATACGTCGGACTGACGGCGGTGATCGCGTCCGAATACATCAGTCCGGTTTTCAGGAAGGAGAACGCACCGTTGTGCTCCATAGGGCCGCCGGGATGAAAGCCATCCTGCGGGAGGCCGGACTTGTAAACAGCTGACTGGTCAAACAGGCCCTGATACCCGACGTTGTGAATCGTTAGTACAGAAGCGGTGTCAGCAAAGAGTCCGTCCCACGCATAGCTCTCTCGGAGCATTGCAGGAGCAAGCGCGGTTGGCCAATCGTTGGCGTGAAGAATGTCAGGGCTCCAGCCATAGCGTTGCATGATGAGGAACGCGGCTTTCTGTAGCAGGATGAAGCGTTCGTCCTCGTCTGCGTCGTTTGTGTATACGCCGGAGCGGTGGTAGTAGTGCGGGCAGTCGACGAAGTACACCTCGGGTCCCGTGGGGCCGAGTTTGAGGTACCATACGTTGAACGTGACCAACGAGTCGCCTACGTAGACAGAAGACTCGTAGAGCTCTTCGGCAAACACGAGCCCATGATCAACGGTATTGATCGACCCGTAGAGCGGCATCACGATCTTGACGGAGCATCCCAACCGCGCAAGGGCGACGGGGAGGGCCCTGGAAACGTCGCCGAGCCCACCGGCCTTCGCAAAGGGCACAACCTCACTTGTAACGAAACAAATCCGCACGTTATTTGGCGTTTGCGCTGCGTTTGAACGTATATGATCGCCAAGCGTACGTTGTCCTTAGGCGATTCGCAAACTGCACCGGTCATGATTGCCGATCTGGCTCCCAAGAGCAGCCCCGCGTTTCGGCTGCAAGCCGACGTTCTCGACGAGCTCCAGGCAGCTTGCCTGGCGAACCGGGATATTGCCGCCTTCCATGTGCTAGGTGAGACCAGCAATCGGCGACCGATCGTGGGCATTACGATTGGCACAGGCGAGACCCGTGTCTCCCTGCTTGCCGGCTCACATGCAGACGAGCCAGTTGGCCCGGAGACGCTTCGGCTCTTTGTCACGAGGCTGCTACGTCGAAGGGATGACTTTAGGAAACTCTTGGAGGCGGTTACGTTTGTCGTTCTTCCACACGTGAATCCGGATGGCGAGTCCCGGAATAGACCCTGGATCCGCGAGTGGCCCAACCCGGTTGCCTATCTACGAGACGCGGTTCGGGAGCCGCCGGGCGAAGACATTGAGTTTGGTTACCCTGGAATGCGACGAGAGAACGAGGTTGTGGCCCGGTTTCTAAAGCGCTTCGCGCCGCTTGACATGCACGTAAGTTTGCATGGCATGGGCTTCGCTGAGGGCGGACTCCTCCTGATCGATCCGCACTGGGGGTACCGGACCGAGATGCTCCAGTCGGGCTATCGGGATGCGCTGAAGGGGATTGGCCTTGGGCTCCACGATCACAACAGGATGGG
Source organism: Rhodothermales bacterium (assembly GCA_028284545.1). GTDB lineage: Bacteria > Bacteroidota > Rhodothermia > Rhodothermales > JABDKH01 > JANQRN01. The sequence goes on from JANQRN010000114.1 coordinate 2,009, forward strand.
TGAAAAGGGTTTTTTCTATCTCGGACCGGGGTTCACCACGACGCCCTCCGGCGCGGGTATGCGGGCCTACTTCCATTCCCAGGGCGACGATGCCACGGCCGCCCTTTTTCACGACTCGTCGATGGAGTTTGTCCGCTCCCTTGGTGGCGATCCGCTCTCGCTGGTAACAGAGATTCCGCTGTTCTCGCTGGGAGCGCCGGCAGACCACGAACCGGGCGTGCCGAAGACTTATCTCGAGTGGCGAGCGGCTCTTCCCGGTATCAGGAAGAAGCTCGGTCGCGGCAAGCCGATCGAAGACGCACTTGCGGGGTTCTTTCTGCAGCCGGTATCGACGCGCGACGCGGTTGGCGTTCAGTTGAAGACAATAGAACTGGGCATCCAAACCGTCCTGGATGTTAAGAATTCGTAATCCTGGGTACCGCGACGAATCAACCGGGACTGACGATCGTACTATCTAATCTGTTTAGGGTCCGCTGAACGGTCAGCACGCCCACTACCCACCGGCAAAGCAGATAGGTTTAGATATGGTCGACAAAAAGCTCAGCCCTAAGGGCAAATCCGTCCGGGTGACTTTCAGCATTCCTCAGGATGTCGCGCGGGAATCGGTATCGGTCGTCGGGAATTTTAACGAATGGGACGCTCGCCAGCACGAGATGAAACTGGACAAGAAGAACGGCGTCTGGAAGAAGACCGTGTCGTTCAAGCCGGGTACTCGTCTCGAATTCCGCTACTTTGCTGATGGCACGCAGTGGGTGAACGACGAAGACGCCGATGCGTATGTGCCGAACGACTTCATGTCGAGCAACTGCGTCGTTGAGCTTTAGTCGTCGCGTGCAGGCCTAGCCGAACAGCAGGCGAATGACGAAGACGGCGAGCAGGAACGCTACGAAGTCCGCGATGAGCCCTACCGGGAGGGCATGCCGGGTCTTCCGGATGTTGACTGCCCCGAAGTAGACGGCGATCACGTAGAACGTCGTCTCCGTCGAGCCGAACATCGTCGCGGCCATCTTGACAAAGATGGAGTCCTCGCCGTACTGGTTGATCATGTCCAGCACAATGGCCGCAGACCCGGAGCCGGTCAACGGTCGGATGATACCCATGGGTATCACCTCGGCCGGTATGCCGATCGCGCCGACGATTGGTCGGAGTCCGTCGATGAGAAAATCCAGCGCGCCCGAAGCCCGAAACATGCCAATCGAAAAGAGTATGGCGACGAGGTAGGGGATGATCATGACCGCGACGTTGAAGCCCTCCTTGGCGCCATCCACGAAGACCTCGTATACGGGCACCTTCTTGATCAGTCCGTAGAGGGGAAACCCTACGATGATCGCCGGCAAGACGAAGACGGAGACGAGATCGATCAGGTTGCGAAACGTTTCCATCTAGCCCTCCAACACTTTTGATGCGTTCGCAGGGTCCGTTTCCCTGTACCGTTTGAATCGTCCAAACAGCTTCGCCATGATCACGGCAGTTACGCCGGAACAGAACGTGACGATGATGATCGCGATCATGAGCTGGTTGATCTGCAATCCCATTATTGCGACGAGTATCACCGGGGGCACTAGCTGAACACTTGCGGTGTTTAGCGCGAGCAGCATTACCATCGAATTCGTCGCGGTATCCTCTGTCGGATTCAGCGATTGCAGCTCCTCCATTGCTTTGAGTCCGAGTGGCGTGGCGGCGTTGCCGAGGCCGAGCATGTTGGCCGACAGGTTCAGGACGATCATGCCCAGCGCCGGATGGTCGCGGGGTATTTCGGGGAAGAGCTTCAGGACGACCGGCTGTGTGAAGCGGACAATGCTATGAAGCATCCCTGATTCTTCTGCAATCTTCAGCAGCCCCATCCAGAGCGCCAGGGCGCCGATCAGGCCCAGCGCCAGCGTCACCGCGGTCTCGGCGAAGTCGAGCGCTGCCGCCGAGATCGAGTTCAGCTTCACGAAGCGCACGCGGTCAAACGTCACGCCGGCAGTGACGGCCCGTGAGCCAACGGCCGGTGGCGCAAACCCAACGACGGGGCCGCGCAGGTCATTGTCGCGCCTTGAGGTCACACTTCGTATTGTCGCCAGTGGCTCGGGCAGCGCAGCGTCTTCCGCAAATCGCAGTTGTCGTCCGTCGCTCGTCTGGATGAGCGTTCCGGAGAAGACCGTATCAACTGCGTGCGTCACTCCGTAGAAGTCTCGAAATGTCGTTTCTGACAGCCCTACGGTAACCGGGACGCGCCGCTGCGATGCGTCGTAGCCACTTTGAAAAGTGATTTCGACGGGAAGCGTCGCCCCGTTGCGGTACGTGTCAGCCGACAGGTCGCGAACGTCAGCGGCGAGGGCGAACACCAGGCTGAAGATGATCAGACCGGCCCAGATGTAGTTCAGCATATGCTGCGCGTTTGCTGGTGAGGGTACTGAATGTACGCATCTTCAGTCTGTCTGCGCCCCAGCAAAATGGTCGGCAATTCGATTGGCGATAGACTTGCCAACAACTGCGGCGAGTTCGTCGACGGATGCCCGTCGAACATTCTTCACCGAGCCCAGCTCCTTCAACAACTTGCGCGTAGACTTCTCGCCAACACCGGGAATGTCGAGTAGCTCGGACTTCAGCGTGCTCTTCCGGCGTTGCTTCTGCTGGAACGTAATCGCGAATCTGTGGGCTTCATTCCGGATCCGCTGGAGCAGCTGGAGCGATGCGCTGGCCAATGGGATGTGGACCGGGTCTGTGTCCCATGGGAAGTAGACCTCCTCAAGCCGTTTGGCCAGACCCACAATCGGAAACTGTCCGTACACTCCGACTTCCTGCAACGCTTCAACGGCGCTTGAAAGCTGGCCCTTCCCGCCGTCGACGACAACTAGGTCGGGAAGCGGTGAGTCCTCATCAAGCAGACGCCGGTAGCGCCGCGCTACTACCTCCTTCATGGACAAGAAGTCGTCCGGTTTGCCGGTGTCTGTTTCCCGGATCTTGTAAGTGCGATACGCCTTCTTGCGCGGCTTGCCGTCAGCGAAGACTACGCATGACGCGACCGTGTTTGTACCGGCGAGGTGCGATATGTCGAAACACTCAATGTGTCGCGGTAGGGTCTCGAGTCTGAGATCACGTTGAATCGCCTCCACCGAGTGGGGGACCCGGTTGTCCCGCTTTGCTCGTTCGAGCTTCAGTTCCTCCAGCTGAAGCCTCGCATTTGCCATGACGATTCGCATGAGCCCCGCCTTGTCTCCGCGCTCGGGGACCTTGACCGGAACGAGCTTGCCCTTTCGCTCGCGGAGCAAGTCGGCCAGTGCCTCCGCGTCATCAAGTGGATCAGAAAGCAGGACCTCATCAGGTGTATACCCCGCGTCGGCGTAGTATCGCTCTACGAACGCGCGCATGACTTCTTCCTGGGGTACGCCCTCAATTGCCCGTATTGCCTTCTGTTGACTGCCTGATACCTTGCCATCGCGGACGTTGAAGGCGACACCGCAGGCCAGGTTGGATTCGACGTCGACAGCAACGGCAAACGCGTCGCGGTCGAGCCCGTCGGATGCGACAACGCGCTGCTTCTCGGAATAGCGAATCAGCGCGTCAATCTGGTCGCGGAGCGACGCCGCCTCCTCGAAGTTGAGCTGCTTGGCCTGGGACTGCATCTCGTCTTTCAGCAGCGACACAAGTCCGGCGGTCTTGCCATTGAGCAGTTGTTTGACCTGTCGTACGGTTTCGTTGTACGACTCCTCGGTCTGAAGGCCGACGCAGGGTCCAGCACATTTCTTGATGTGGTACTCCAGGCACACAGAGTACTTGCCAGACGCCACCGCTTCTGGCGAGAGGTTAAGGTTGCAGGTTCGAAGCTTGAAGATTGATCGGATCGCGCTAAGAGCCCTCTTCATCGATTTCACGTTCGTGTACGGTCCGAAGTACACTGAGCCGTCCTGTCTCAGTCGACGTGTTGGGAATACGCGTGGAAACCGCTCGTTCTTGATGCACACGTACGGGAATGACTTGTCATCCCGAAGGTTGATGTTGTATCGCGGCTTGAGCTTCTTGATCAGGTTGTTCTCAAGGATCAACGCCTCGGCCTCGGTGTGCGTGACGATCACGTCCACATCCGCAACCTTCGCGACCATGGCACCGAGCCTGCCGTCGAGCGCTCGGTTGTTCTGGAAGTAGGACCGAACCCGAGTACGCAAGACCTTGGCCTTCCCGACGTACAAAACCTTGCCGTCAGCGCCGGTCATCTTGTAGACGCCGGGGCTCCGCGGGATGCGGGTCAGCTTGTCCTCGAGCTCGTCGCGTGTTGGTTCAGACTCGGTCACGACTTTGCGAGCAGGTGACTCGTGATCATCGCAAGTGAGAGAGATAGGCCTGTGACGCTAAAGGGGGAGCCTTCGATCGGCAGGAGCGCGCGCCGACCGGTCGCGGTGATTGGCGGCCTGCTGAATTCAGCCGCCATCGACGCCGGGCCGATGGCGAGCACGCCACTAAGGATGTCGGGTGTAAGCTGCGACCACATGTTGTCGTCGGTGTCGTTGGGTCCCACGAAGACAACCGCACGTGGCAGCGAAGTGGGCGTAAATACCGCTGAGTTTGCAATTGCAGGATCGGAAAAGATCGCGAGGTCGGCTGTCACAACACTATCACTCCACGGTTCTTCTGCGGTGCCTGCGGCGACTGCGGTGACGTCGCAAGAGCGCTCGAAGTGTCGACTCAGCAGATCAACTTCGCCGCCCGTAATGTCCCGCGTAACGATGACAATTCTGGGGGCCCCCGCGCGGCCAGCCCGGGCAAGACCGGGACCGAGCGGCTGTAGAACGGACCGGCTCGATTGACAGAACTCGATCAGTACACCTGATGTGCCGCGGGGGTGCAGGAAGAAGACGCGCTTGCCGTCTGCTCCGTCTTTGATTTCAGTTGATGCAAGTTCAACACCAGCACGCTGCATCCTGGCGAAGGTGGCCTCCAGGTCGTCTACCTCAAATGCCAGGTGGTGGACACCCGGGCCGCGTTTTTCAAGAAAACGCTTGACCGGAGAATGGTCGCTACTCGACTCGAGAAGCTCGATTCGGGCGCCACCGGCATCTATGAAGTGCGTGCTGACGCCCTCCGACGGGACGTGTTCGGACTTGTATACCGGTGCCCCGAGCAGGTCAGTGAACAGTCGAACCACGTCTGGATCGTTCGGGATCGCTATTCCAATGTGTTCTATGCGCGCCATATGGGCTGCTATTTGATAACTTCGCTTTACTTGAACGCGTATGAAGGCAACACCATCACAGAGAATCGCCGTCGTCGGCGGCGTCGCCGCCGGCCCTGCAGCGGCAGCAGAGGCCAAGCGCTGTGATCCGGCAGCAGAAGTTACGCTGTACGAACGGGGTTCTGAGGTGTCCTACGGTGCGTGCGAGATACCGTACTTCGTCGGGGGACAGATCACCAGCGCGGGTTCGCTCGTTGCCCATTCTCCGGCCGAATTCGAACGAAAGAAGGGCGTCTCGGTTCGCACGCGCACTGAGGTAACGTCGCTGAACGTGGCGCGCAGGCATCTTGTGGTTCGTGATCACGCGGACGCTCGGACCGCCCAGGTGCCATTCGACAAACTGATATTGGCCACCGGCGCTGAGGCGATACCGGCGGAGTTCGAAGGGTGTGGAGCTGAGAACGTTTTCACCGTCAGAGATATTTCGGACGCTACGCGCCTGCGACGCGCAGCCGAGACAATTCGCGAAAACGATCGTCGAGGCTATTACTCACGGCGTGTGGCTATTGTTGGCGGTGGCTACATCGGCCTCGAGATCGCCTATGCACTCCAGCAGGCAGGTCATCCGGTCGTGATTTTTCAACCGGGAGGAGTGCTGCTTCCGGGATACCTCAATCCTGCGCTCGGGAGCTGGTTCACGGCCCGCGTTCGGCAGATGGGTCAGGTACGTGACGATAGCGTAGTCAGCGTGGTCATGGATCCCGCGGGTCGTGTCGAGGCAGTCAGAACTCAGCGTGGCGAACTCCTGGCGTGTTCGATTGTCGTCGTTGCCACGGGTATCCGGCCGAACACTGCGCTGGCGCGAGCATCTGGAGTGGACGTGGGCGCTAGCGGGGCGGTGCGCGTTAGCGCGGGGATGAAGACCAGTGCACCGCGGGTATGGGCGTG
>JANQRN010000147.1 GCA_028284545.1 Rhodothermales bacterium
TACATCAGGGAGTGCACGTGCTCCACGCGCACGAAGTCGCCAGGCCGAAGGAGGCCGACAGTCTCAGAGGAGGCGTCTGCCGTCTTGTAGACGCTTCGAAGCGACTGCACGAACCCCTCGGGCGGACTCGTTTCAGATTCAGTTTGGGCGAAGGTCGGCTGGGCCGCGGAAACGAACATCGCGGCGACGACCAGAAGTGAAAGCGGTCGCACGGGTCTCATTTGTCTGATCCGACTGGTGAACACGTAGATCGGATATACTGAGACCGATTCAGGCAGATAAGGTTGCAAACCTGCCTTAAAAGTGGTTCAGGGTCTAGTTCTGCCCCTGCAGCGTCGCCACCTGCAGCTGCAAAGCGTCAATCATCTCCTGCTGCTCCTGCATCGCTTTGATCAGCTTTGGAATGAGCAAGGAGTAGTTGATTCCCAGGTTAGCCGCGGGAACCTCGGTGACCTCTTCCGTCTCTTCGTCGACGACTTGGTCTGTGGTCTTGACCACCTCTGGAAAGATCTGGAGCACCTCTTGCGCCAGGAGCCCGTTGCGTTCCTGCTGATCCGCGTCGGCGATCCAGGCAAACGTGACTGGACGAAGCTGCATGACTTTCGACAGAACGCTTGGGATATTCTCGATATTGGTCTTCAGGCGCGCATCTGAGGTGTTCACCACCCCACTCGTTGCATAGATGTCGTCCCAGCGCAACGCAGAGGTCCCGATATCGTAGGTGTTGTCCGCGGTCGGCCTCAGATCGCCACGCACTGCGATCTCACTTGTGCCGCCATCTTCGATATACTCAACCGTCTGCAATCGAACGCGACCATTAACATGCAGGCGATCCAGTGGGACGGTCGTACCAATTCCAACGTTGCCGTTCTTTCGCACGGTCACCGCGTTCGCTCGACTGGACGGGCCGGTACCGATCCCAATCTCAAAAATCGGGTCACCGCTCACCCACGACGTTGCGCTGCCACCACCGACGTTGTAGCGGCCCACCGCCATAGACGCGAACGACTGCGCCCGGACGGCATTGCCGATGGCGACGGAATATATCGCCTGTGCCTCGGCGAAATATCCAGCCGCGAAGGAGTAGTTCTCCTCCGCGTCGGTACTATACCCGAGCGCAGTCGACCCCAGCGCAAACGCATCTGTGTTGAACCCCATCGCAGTCGAGTACTGTCCGTCCGCATTCGTGAAGAAGCCGCTGGCAAAAGCATAGGAGTTCGTGGCCTCGGTGTCTCTGCCCATCGCTGTTGCACCGAAACCCTGCGCACGCGTGTTCAGGCCGGATGCAAACGAATACAGACCGGTGCTGTCGCGATTCCAGTAGGTCGAAGCCGCCCCCGTCGCGACAGTTCCAACGCGAAACGCGTGGAGGTCCGGGAGGAACATCAGCTTGTCGCCGTTGCCGAGTGTGTCCGTTCCAAACAGTACGCGCTTGCCGTTACCTACGTGGAAGCCAACCTTGGGCGAAATCCCCACGCCGATCCCGACTTCGCCATCGCCGGTGATCGTCATTACATCGCCGCTCGTCCCGTTCCAGATGTTCAGCCGGTCATTCTGGTTGTTGCTCGCGATGTAGGCCGCGATCGACCAGTAGTTCGAGCCGTTGTTGTTCTTGAAGTTCAGTCGCGCGTAGTCGTTGCCGTTTTCGTGCAGGAAGACGTGGGGGTCGCTAAGTGAGCTGTTCGCGAACACGCCGAGCGTGCCGTTCGGGCTACTGGTACCGATACCAACATCTCCGTTGTTGTAGAAGATGCTGGTGCCGCTTTGATTCCAGACTGAGCTGCCGGCGTTGTCACTCGACGGCGTCCATTCGGTGCCACTCCACTTCAGCACCTGACCCGCGTTGGGTGCTGTCTCGGCTACCGGCCTGCCCTGCAATCCGGCCGCCGTAAAGGCATAGGGGGCCGCCGTTAGTAATGTGCGCGGCGTCATCTCGCTGTCAGTACCAACTGTCACCCCGACGTAATACGGCACGTCGAATGGCAATGTGATCGGAGTCGTGTCTCCCAGTTCCGTTTCGAAAACACCATCCGTGGCGGTTACCGTTTTTGACTCCGACCAAAGTGCCGTCCCACCGGACGCAACGTCGTACAGCGCAAACGTAAGATCGACAGAGCCGTCTACCAGGTCGGATCCCTGCGTCAGGATTCCCTGGTACGACATCATAGATGATCCGGCTACGGTTCCCTCTTTGACATCAATTTCCGCCACTGGGCTCACAAAGGTCATGGTATCCGGCAACGCATCCTGTCCGAATGCCGTCTGAAGCATCACGCTGCTCGAAAGCACGAGCAGTACAACCGCCGGTAGGATCTTTTGTGTTTTCATCTTCTTCATCGGTTGTAACAGCATTCCTTATTTCACCAAAACGATGGACCGTACCGCAGAGAACTCTTTGCCCCTTGCCCTGACGTGATAGATTCCGCTCCCGAGCCGCGTGCCATCAAGCCTGAAGTGGACCCGTTGGTTCGGCGCGAGGGGACCATCGTGGAGCTTCGCTACCCGCCGGCCCACTGCATCGAATACCTCAATCACCACGGGCTGCGCCTCTTTCACCGCCACGTCGAACTGTGACAACGCGTTGAACGGATTGGGGTAGGGTGGATCAAATAGATAGTCACCCTCAAACGCAAGGTCACCATCGTCAATCGCGAGCGAGATGTCGTTTGCATTGATGATCTCACTGATCGTCGACTCGACGATGACACCTGTGGCCGGGTTGTTGGCGGCATTCTCAAAAAAGCCGAGGGATGCCGATCCGGTACGGATAAACAGATCCAGGTCTGAGGCACTGGCGCCAACCCCCGCGCTGGTTATGCCAAACTCCAGACGCGCGAGATTGCCATACGCGCTCTGTACATCGAACCCTGGACCCTGTCCGAATCCCGGGCCCACGCTTGCGCCGCTAACTGCGATGCGCACGTAGTCACCGCTACCATCCCCGGAAACCGGATCTCCGGTCAGGGCGCCCGCCGAAAAACTGTACCCGTCTGCCGACGGGTTAATGTCACTCCCGACCACCCCAAGGAATGTCAAGAGATCACTCGAATAGTCGATGTCGATCGTAGCTGATCCCAGCGTGCTCGGCGAAATCGCCGTCACTTTCGCCAGGACATCGAGCACAACCTTGCCCCCCTCGAAGTCATCAGTCGAGACAAGGCTCGCCTTCAGCTGTGACGTCTGCGCAGCGACGGAAGATGAGCTGAGCAGAGCGACCAGGACGAGGAGGTAGCCAGATCGTCGGATACGTGCCACTATTGTTCTTCTTCCCACGGGAACCTCTTGAGTGTATTGAGTGGGACATCAGGCGCTTCAACCGACGTCGAGTCGGGACCGATCGCGTCGGGAGACCTTGCGGCGAGCGCGCCGCTGGTGCCGTCGGGAAAACGTGTCGCTGCGCCAAGTGCCGTGTTGGCCAGGTATATGTTGAAATCCGGCGCGGTTACCTGACCATCCCTGTTGAAATCGGCACGGACGTAGCCGGTGACGCCGCCCGTCGTTGCCACCAGATACGAGTTGAAGTCCGGCGCGGTGACCTGACCGTCCTGGTTCTCGTCACCACCGAACAACGCATAGACCCCCGACTCCACCTGCTTCAAGGCATCGACGCCAAAGGCGCTGCCCGCAGCCGATGTGAAATCGACGGCCGTAGGTGACGTGCCCAATGAGACTGCAGCGGCAGACATCACAGGGACATGGTTGCCATGGCGCACCACGACGAAGTAGTCGCCGGATGGGATGTCCTCAAACTTGACCGAACTTACGCCGTCCAGATCCCTGACAAATCCGTCTTCGCGCAGCAAGGCTGCGCGTGATGCCACCTTGCTCGCGCTGCTGGTGTCTGCGCGCAACTCAACAACAACCCAGTCCACCATCCCAGCCGCGAGGCTATCGACGGACTCTGGGCCTTCGTAGTAAATCGGCGTTTCAGCGTATGCCGGATCGCCATACGGCTGCGTGGACGGCGCAACATCTGTTAGATCCGCTGACATCTGCTGGGACCCCGTGTACGGCCCTTCGAGGAACAGCCTCAAGTCGGCTAACAATCCCGACGGGAGAAAGCCACCGGCGGCGTACCAGAAGCCCACCCTTATCGACTTGTTGCCAGCTTGTTGCGCGCCCACCGTGGCCTGCGATACCGTACCGCGGAGCGAATACGATGCGCTCGTGCTATTTGTGGCGCCAGACGAGACGACGTCGCTGACAACAGCGTGCTGGGCATTCGCCGATACGACTGTGGCGCTAACGACCAAGATCGCCCCCAGACGCCGCGATAGCGTTTGTCGCATGTTGATCAAGCCATCCTCCGTGCGATGTTGCTATTCCGGTGACCCGTTCGGGCACCTCCACCATAGCTATAGTCGCAATAATTCAGCAGATAGTGCCACTAACGCTGAAAAAACAGCCTGTGCGGCCTTCCGGGCCGAATCGCTGCACTCGAGGGGACGAAGTAGGGCCAACTCCGGCGTCATCGACGCCCTCAGCGAACCTCCAGCTTAACCCCGACCGACGGGATAAAGGGAAGCTGGTCCACGCGCCTGAATGTAAACAGGTCGAAGTAGAAGAGGTTGGCGCGGTTGAAGACATTGACGGCCCCCGCGCGCAGCGTTAGTCGATGGCGCTGCTGGTCGATGCGTCGCTCAAACCAGACATCGGTACGTGCATATTCCGGAAGGCGTCCGCCGAAGGGATCGCCGTATGCAATGCGGTCGGTACCCGGTTCAAGCCCGACATCAACGTCGGGCGTAAAGAGAATGAACTTGTCAAACCCCGCCGACTCATTGAACGGTAGCCCTGTTCCGTACTGGGTCTGGAGGCTGACCGCATATTCACCGCTTTGGGCTCGAAAGACTGCGTTGATCTGGTGGCGACGATCGTGTGGCGGATGGTAGGACGCGCTCGCCGTTTGGTACGCTACGTCGGCGTTGGCATACGTGACGTGACCACCGACTGTCCAGTGCTCGGCGATCGGGTAGTCGTAAACCGATATTCGGGCATCAAACCCGCGCGCAGTTCCTTCGGCCGTTTGCAACGCGGTCGTAAATTCTGGCGACGCGCTCAAGACCGGAACCGAGAGTTCGTTGAAGGTCTTCTGAAAGGCCTCGAGTGACACTGACAGCCATGCAGTGGGCACAACTCGGAGTCCGCCGACCAGATGCTCAGCCTCTTGCAGCTGATCGCGGGCGGGCACCCAGGCGGTGAACACGTTGCCGACATCCCGTTCGTCGTTCAGCCCCGCGGTGACCTGATGGTACCGTCCCCAGGCAGCGTGCACCGACAGCGGCACCGGAAGCGTGGGGGACCAACTCGCTCGAAGCCGCGGGTCCACAACGGACTCATATCCCGGGACCTCGTAGTACTGAACAGACGGCTCAAGCTGTACGGTCCCGAACCGCATCGGTAATTCTACAAAACCGATGTACTCCTCAATTTCGTTTGACGCCGAGTTCACGTTTTGAAACTGACCGCCGAGCACATACGCGAAATCTGAGTTTCGGTAGCGCCCGCCCAGCGTCAGCACCGCGTTCCTGAAAGTCCAGCTAAGCGTAGTTGCCGCATCAATACTCTCGATCTCTGAGGATCGGGTTGGTGCGCCTTCCGGCCCAAGCGTATTCGACATCGACGAAAGCCCGCCGGACAGCTCAAGCGTCAGTGGGATGCGGCCCGCACTATACCGGTACGTCGAGGCCACAACGGTATTGTCCCAGGCTACCTCGTTTGAATCCGCCGGTGACTCGTTCACGACCGTGCCGTCAAACGTTCTCCGGGTACCAGCGATGTCACCACGGTCGAACGTGTGCAACGCGGTGACCGACAAGGAATGCCCGCGGCCAACTACAGCATGTAGTTTCCCGAATGCGTCACCAAACGTGTAGGGAAACTTCTGGTCCAACAGGTTCGGCATGATCTCGCTGACCAGCGAACGCCGATACGATCCGATAACCGAGACGTGATCACGAACGAGGGGTCCTTCCACACGCAGACCACTCAGAAACGGTGCCAGCGCAACTGAGCCGTTGATTCGTTGCTTGCTGCCGTTCCTCGTCTGGACGTCTACGACCGACGACACTCGAGAGCCGTAACGTGCACCAAATCCGGCCGAGTACAAGTCAACCTCGTCCACGATTTCCTCCGGGAACGCCGAAAAGAAACTGAGGATGTGAAAGGGCAGGTAGACCGGGATGCCGTCGATAAGCGCGAGCCCCTGGTCAGCCGCCCCGCCGCGCAAAAACAGTTGCCCGCCTCGATCACCTTGAACCACAACGCCGGGCAGCGACTGAAGGTAGGCGGATAGATCACCGGTAACACCGGGCACCGGAACGCTCTCGATTTGCGCCGGCACGATGGTCTGCAACCCGGCCGATACCGTGGCGGCGCCACCAACCCGGTCAGCCTCCACGAGTATCTCACCGACGAGTGTCTCGTCTTCAATCAGACCAACTCTGCGGATCTCGACCGCCCCGGGTGAAATGTCGAGCACCTCCTCGTGCGGCTGAAAGCCAACGAACGAAACGCGGAGCGTGTACCTGCCCGGAGCCACCCGCGTCAAGATGAAATACCCATCGGCGTCGGTCGCCGCCCCAATTGGCGAGGCGTCGGGCCCGGCGAAGAGACCCACTGTGGCACCCTGCATTGGAGCCGCGCGCGCGGCATCGGTCACGTACCCGCGGACGGTGGCAACCTGCTGGGCCTCAGCCCGCAGAACCACTACAGCGAGAAGTGCGCAAAGCACGACAAAGAAGTGCGTTGCTCGGGCCACAACGGGGCTAACGCCAATTGCTTTGCTGGTCATGTCACCCATTTCTTGTGCGTGATGTTACGTTGCGACCAGCAATGGTGAAAGGGGGTTGCGCGTGCTGATCCGCAAAGAGAAAGAGGCTAGAGGTTCGCCCGTAGCACGCGAATAGCGTTCTCGCCCATGATCATTCGGACCTCCTGGCGGGTGAATCCGACGTCGAGCATTGCAGACGTTATCAGGACGTGCCCGGAGGCATCGATGGCCGTCTCAACGCTCCCGTCGAAATCCGATCCGATAGCAACGTGCTCTACCCCGATCAGGTCGGCGACGTACCGCGCAGATGCTGCGATGTCTGCCGGTTCGATTCCGCAGATAGCTCCCTCCCAGTAGCCGACGCCGACCACGCCGCCGTTGTCGGCAATCCGCCGGAGGATCTCGTCTGAGAGATTGCGCTGAGACGGGCAGACGCCACGGACGCCCGTGTGCGAGACTACAACGGGCCGATCGAACCGATCCAGTATTTCGTTCATGCTGGCTTCCGAGACGTGTGCGAGGTCCATCACAACGTTTGTCTCGCGCATCGCCTCCAGCACCGCGCGCCCCTCGTCTGTGAGTGCGCCCTTTTGAACACCATGTGCTGATCCACCGAGATCATTGTCGAAGAAGTGGACGAAGGCCATCATGCGGTAGCCCGCCGCAATCAGCGACCCAAACCGATCCATGCTACCGCGCAGGTCATGCATCCCCTCCATCGCCAGCAGTACGCCTATCACGTCGTCACCATTCGCCCGAGCATGTAACACGTCCTCAAGATCCGTCGCTGATTTAACCAACTGGAGGCGGCCATCAGATTGGTCGATAGACTTTGTGATTCGTCGCGCCTGGTCCAACGCGCGCGCGTTGACATCAAACCATGTCCGCATGGGGCGGAGTTGCCCGATCATCAAGGCGGTCAGACGATCCGTGTCTCCGGAGTTGCTCTCGTAGTTCTGGCCGCGCGGAGACTTGGTAACCGCCGAGAATACCTGCAACCCTACGTTTCCCCGTTGCAGCCTTTGAAGATCGATATGGCCGCGATCGACCTGCGCGAGCACGTCGCGATCCCATAACATCTGATCACCATGCAAGTCGACGACGTTGAGCGAGTCATGCAGCGATACCGCCGCCTCACTCGCAGCATATTTCGTACCCGCAACCGGATTGAATCGCTTGTCCACGAGCTGTGGCGCAAACCCGAAGAAGAGGACGCCCCCCACTACGACGAGCAGTAGCACGATCGTTGCAAGTCTTTTCAAAGCAGGGCGGGACATTGGTCGGCAAACAACTGGCGAGAAGAGTTGGCGCGACCATGATATGGTATCTTCTTGTTGATTAGTAGGGACGCCGGATCCTCCGCCAAAACGCTGACGAGCAGATACATGCAAGCGATTTACCTGGTTGGTGCAGCGCAGGGACTCTTCCTGGCCGCCGTGTTGGCGAGCCGGGAGCGCAACATCCTGCCCAATCGGATGCTTGCCGGTGTGATGTTCGTCTTCTCAATCGATCTGGCCATGGCCGTGTACCACTCGTCCGGTCTTAGCGCGCGCTTCCCAAACCTGATCGGACTCGACCTGCCAATCGCGTTCCTCTACGGCCCACTGCTGTATCTGTACGTGCGCACACTCACGGAGGGCCAGGAGAAATTGTCCGGAAGAGACTGGCTGCACTTCGCCCCGTTCGTCCTTGTCGCAATCTCGTTTGTACCTACCTACCTGCAAACACCGTCCGACAAGCTCCTGCTGCTGGCAGATCCTCTGTCAGCGCCGCAGGCTGACTGGATCGGTGTCGTCAATCCGCTGAAACTGATCGTGGGCGGAGTCTACGTGGCAATGATCGTATACACCCTGAAGCGTCATCGTACCCGGCTCAGAGACAACGTCTCGTCTGTGGAGCACATGCAATTGCTGTGGCTCCGCAATCTCACTATAGGAACAGTTGGCCTCTTGACGGTTGCGGCAACTGTATACGTGCTGGGCGGCCACGCCACGGTCGTTGGGATGGACCCAGGCGAGTTTTATGACGACCTCACGCTTCTAGCCGTCACCATCTTTGTATACGCGGTCGGGTACTTCGGACTTCGGCAGCCCGAGGTAGCGATTCCTTCGCCCGAGGACTCTTCAACCGGGAGCGCCAGCTACAAACGCTCCGGAATGGATGTAACTGAGGCTGGCCGTCTGCGGGAGCGACTGATTAATCTTATGGAAACCGAGCGGCCGTATACACGTGGCGACCTGACCCTGCAGGAACTCGCATCTGCCCTTGCCATCAGTCCGCACAACCTTACCGAGGTCCTGAACACCCAGGTCGGCGAACGATTCTATGATTTCGTCAACGGATACCGGGTCCGTGAAGTCAAGCGCCGCCTGGGAGACGCGGCCTACGCAGACTGGACCGTACTGGCGATTGGACTCGACGCCGGATTCAACGCAAAGTCTTCCTTCAACGCCGCGTTCAAGAAGCACACCGGGATGACGCCGTCTCAGTACCGCGCGCAGAGCGCGAATATGGCCTAGGAACGGCTTGAGAGGTGCGGGCCCGCTGGCCTGGACCCTCAATGTGGTCCGTTTCGGCGGGCACGGTCGAATCGTGCTTCGCGGCCTCCTACCCTTTGGGTCAAACGTGCCGTAGGGCACCACCACGTGAATTGACCCCGCTCTTTATGAACAAGGCGTTGCTACTGGTCGTCCTGTTGGCGACCACGAATGGGACAGTCCGGTGTGAGGGGCTGCAGGATCCGGTTGTAGCGGGCCGGCAAGTCCAAACGATTCGCGGCACCGTTGTCGACCAGGATACCCGCGTTCCCCTGATCGGTGCCAGCGTGACAATTGTGGACTCCGACCCACTTCTTGGCACCGCGACGGATGCGGACGGTGCATTCGAGCTGCGACGTGTCCCATTGGGCCGGCACACGCTGCAGTTCAGCTACCTCGGATACGTGACCGAACAGGTGCCGAACGTCCTGGTCAGCTCTGGGCAGGAGACGGTCTTGCGCGTCACACTGACCGAGCAGGTCGTGCAGGGCGCTGAGGTGGTCGTTTCCGCCGAACCCGTGCACGGCCGCGCGATAGACGACCTCGCGACCGTGAGTGGGCGGTCGTTTTCAGTTGAAGAATCGAGGCGGTTCGCCGGCGCGGTGGATGATCCTGCGCGGCTAGTCGCGAGTTTCGCGGGCGTTGCTACGTCAGGCAGCGGCGTTCAGGACAACGCCGTGTCCATCCGAGGTAACTCCCCCAAGGGAGTGGCGTGGCGGCTTGAAGGAGTACCGATACCGACGCCAAGCCACTTCGCCGGATTGTCGGTAGCCGGCGGCGGCGGCCTCACGTTGTTCAGCGGACGACTGCTGGCAGACTCTGACGTGTTCACGGGTGCCTTCCCGGCCGAGTACGGCAACGCCATATCAGGCGTCTTCGACATGCGTTTCCGCAATGGGAATCCGTCCACGCGAGAACATACACTTCAGGTGGGCGCTATCGGTGTGGAGGTTGCATCTGAAGGACCCTTTCTGATCGGCAGTCCGGCAACTTACCTATTCAACTATCGCTACTCGACGCTCGGACTGATCATGCCGCTGCTTCCTACCGAGGGCGGAATCAACTACCAGGATCTTGCTTTCAAACTGTCCTTCCCAACGAAGCGGAGCGGCAGGTTCGAGCTTTGGGGACTCGGGGGCCTCGACACTCAGCTTCTGGTCGAGAATGCAGACTCCACGGAGTGGGAGTACGACTTCTGGGACCGGACGCGCTACGATCTCGACATCCTTGTCGGCGCCGCGGGTGTTTCGCACCACCTGATCCTGGGCAAACGCACATACCTGAAGACGACCGCCGCCGCGACAGCGAGGCGGATCCGGTGGGACCAGGACCGTCTCGATGACACGGTTGCGCTGCAGCCGGAGCTCGATCTCCGAAACACGAGCGGGCGCGCGATCCTCAGCGTCGTAGCCAACCACAAGTTTTCGTCGCGCCACGTCATTCGAACCGGTGCCACGTTTCAACGGCTATTCTACGATCTCGACCTTCAGTCGGCGGTCGACCACGTGCCGCCTCCGGTACCAGTTGCGGACGGCAGCGGCAGCGCGGAGCTGATAGAGCTGTTCTCACAATCGCGCTATGCGCTGTCGCCGAGATTGTCCGCCAGCGCCGGCTTACACACGCAACACCTCTCGTTGACCCGTGCGACGTCCATCGAACCGAGAGTGGGGCTGACATGGAGCATGACTCCCCGGCAAACGCTGACGCTGGGTTATGGTTTGCACAGCCAGGCCGAGCCGGTGCGGGTTTACCTCGCCCGTCCTGACGGAGTTGAAACACCCAACAGAGGTCTCTCATTCACACGCGCCCATCATTTTGTCATTGGGGTTGGCACACAGCTGGGCAACGGCGCTCGCGCCCAACTGGAAGCTTATGCGCAGCGGCTCTTCGACGTGCCGGTAGTGGCGGACAGTACCTTTTCGATGCTGAACTTTCGCCAGGATTGGACTTTCGCTGCACCGCTGGTCAACGAGGGCAAAGGTGAAAATGTTGGTGTGGAACTGACTCTTGAGCGCCCTCTTCGCAACGGGTTCTACGCGCTGGCCTCAGCTTCGCTATTTCGTTCCCGGTATCGTGACGGCCGCGGCGATTGGCATCCAACCCGATTTGACCAGCGATTCGCGCTCAACGTGATCGCGGGCCGCGAGTACAATGTGGGCGAGAACAACCTGCTCGGGATAAATCTGCGGATTGCCAGCGTCGGGGGCGAACGGTCCAGTCCGGTAGACGTGTCGGCATCCATGCTGGCACGCGAGGTGGTGTTCGATGAGCGATCGCCTTTTGCCGATCGCCGCGACGCAATCTGGCTACTGGACGCTACCGTCACTTACCGCATGAACCGTCGCAGGTTATCTCACGTGGTTGCGCTTCAGCTGAAGAACGCGCTTGCGACGAAGGACACTGTACACGACTACAACCTTCGATCAAATGTGGTGGAAGAAGTTCGAGAGGGTTTTCCCCTGCCCGTTCTGGGCTACACGATAGAGTTCTGAGGCGATCCGGGTTCTGCAACGTCCAATTAATGGGTCCTGGGTGCTCCAATCGAGCGCCTGAGCCTACAAGGAGCCGCATATGAAACAGTGACCGTTACGCCGCGTCGAACCCGACCACACTGGAGCGACACGGCGAATGGCAACGACCGAGACAGACGACGGCACGGCTGAGAAGGAGAACGAGAACGCGAAGCAGGGGAAGAAGAAGGTGAACCTCAAGAACGCCTGGCGGGAGGCCAGGCGGCTCATGTGGCAGCACCGGGGGCGACTATCGGTCGGCCTTGCGTTGATGGTTGTCGGGAGGCTGGCCGGGCTGGTGCTGCCCGCCAGTTCCAAGTTTCTGATTGACGAAGTCATCGGAAACAGTCGCGCCGAGATGTTGGTGCCACTTGCGCTCGCGGTCGCGGCGGCCACACTTGTGGAGTCGGCAACAAAGTTTTCGTTGTCGCAGCTGATCAGCGTTGCCGCACAGGGCGCGATCATGGACATGCGCCAGCGCGTCCAGGCGCACGTAACCCGGCTTCCGATCAAGTTTTTCGATGACACGAAATCCGGCGAACTGATTTCGCGCATAATGACCGACGCGGAGGGCATCCGCAATTTGGTTGGCACCGGGATTATCCAGCTGGTCGGCGGTGTATTCACAGCAATCCTCGCGCTGGCCGTCCTACTCTACCTGAACTGGCAGCTCACGCTGATTACGCTCCTCGTCTTGGCCCTCTTCGGGAGCGGAATGGCCTACGCCTTTAAGCGACTGCGACCGATTTTCCGCGAGCGTAGTGTCATTAATGCCGAGGTCACCGGCCGGCTTGGCGAAACGCTTGGCGGCATCAGAATCATTAAAGCCTACAGCGTGGAGGACCGGGAGCAAAGCGTCTTCGCGTCTGGGGTCGCCCGGTTGTTCAACAATATCAAGTCGTCGATCACCGGCGTTTCGGCAATTACGTCCTTTGGGACGCTGGTCGTCGGAGTTGTCGGGGTCATCATGGTTCTCGTCGGCGGTCGCGCGATTCTCAGCGGATCGATGACGCTCGGCGATTTTGTGATGTATGTGTTCTTCACCGGCATGCTCGCGGCCCCAATAATCCAGATGGCGTCGATTGGTACGCAGGTTAGCGATGCGCTTGCGGGACTAGACCGCATCTCCGAACTGCTGGGCACAGATACCGAAGACGTTGAAGATCAGAAGCGGCTTGCCCTCGGTGGGGTCCGGGGCGACATCTCCTTTGACGACGTTTCGTTCCACTACGAGCCGGGGGTACCGGTGCTGAAAAACATTTCGTTCGCGTCACCGGCCGGGTCCACAACCGCGCTAGTAGGATCAAGCGGGTCGGGGAAATCGACCCTGGTTGGGCTCGTCATGGCATTTCACCGTCCTCGCGACGGGCGCGTGATGCTTGACGGAAGGGATCTGGAAGATGTCCGCATCTACGATTACCGGCGGCAACTGGGCGTGGTGCTGCAAGAGAACTTCCTGTTTGACGGGACGGTTGCTGACAACATCCGCTTCACGAAGCCCGATGCTACCGACGAGGAAGTCGTCGAGGTCGCAAAACTCGCGAACTGCCACGACTTCATCAGCTCGTTCCCCGACGGTTATGACTCTGTTGTGGGCGAACGCGGTATCAAACTTTCTGGCGGTCAACGGCAGCGCGTCGCCATCGCGCGTGCGTTGCTGGCGAACCCGCGCATCCTAGTACTTGACGAAGCTACCTCGAGTCTGGACACAGAGTCTGAGGCGCTTATTCAGGAGGGGCTTCGTCGACTTCGCGAAGGGCGAACGACATTCGTGATCGCGCACAGACTCTCGACGATCAGGAGCGCAGACCAGATCCTTGTACTCGAAGAGGGCAGGATCATCGAGCGCGGCTCCCACACCGAACTGCTTGCGCTGAATGGTCGTTACCGCGAGTTGCACGATCTCCAGCACCGATGGGAAGAGGACCGGTTTGTCAATCCGGGCGAAGACATCGTGCCGCAGTCGACTTAGACGGCCTGATTCTATCGGCTCTTGCAGGTCTGGCTTCGCGTTTTATTCGATCGCCCCGCAATAACGAGCCGGCCACATTCGTTCAGGGAAAAGCGCCCACTACACACATCTGGCGCTCCATGCACGACTCGGAGGATGTTCGTTCTTATACATCCTTGTTGAGGAAACTCTCATGACAACTCTAACGCGTCTTGCGACGCTCGCATCCACGGTTGGCGTGGTCGCGATTACTCTGTATCCGACGATACAGCATTCAACCGATCGCTCTCATTTCGATCAATACATCGCTAACAATGGGACAATCGGGGCCACCGGCGGTGTCACCGACGACGACCCGAAGCCACTTGCGCCGTTCGCGGAACGCGCGTTGGATTGGCTCGCTGCAGCCCAGGCAGAGGGTGGCGGATGGGGTGCCGGGAGCCACAGCCGACAGGACGTTCGGGATCCTCGGGCCGTTTCAATCGACCCCGCGACGAGCGCATTCGCGGCACTGGCGCTGGTGCGCTCTGGCAACACACTGACCTCGGGCCCCTACCGCGAGAACGTCTCGCGTGCGCTCCACTATCTGCTTGAGTCTGTCGAAGCTTACCCTGAGGAGGGGCCTGCAATTACCGACATTCGCGGAACGCAGCCTCAGGCAAAACTGGGCCAGAACATCGACGTGTCGATGACCGCGCAGTTCTTGACGCGCATGCTCAAGCAGACAGTTGGAGATCCACAGCTGCACGAGCGCGTAGAGGCTGCGGTTGACAAATGTGTGCGGAAACTGCAGCGCGCCCAGCAGGCGGACGGCAGCTTCACCGGGGGCGGATGGGCGCCGGTACTCCAATCCGCCATGGCCAACTCGGCATTCGAGATGGCGACGAATGCGGGCCGCGAAGTGGATGAGGAGGCATTCGACCGGCTCCGCCGGTACCAGGCCTCGAACGTTGACGAGGACGGCACCGTGCGGACCGACGCGGCGGCGGGAATCGACTTGTATAGCGTCGCCAGCAGCCAGCGTGCAATCGCGGCAGATGTCCGCAAGGCGAGAGACAAGGTTGCAGAGGCGAAACGGGCCGGCAAATTGGCGCCGAGCGCCGAGGTGTCAGAGGAAAATCTGGCTGCCGTAGGGCTTTCAAAAGATGAGGCAGAACAGCTCGCATCAGCCTACCGCCAGTTCAAGACAACGTCAGAGATGTTGTCAAACGACGACGTGCTTGCCGGCTTCGGAAACAACGGCGGCGAAGAGTTTCTTTCGTACATGATGACGGCAGAGTCACTCGCGGCCGCAGGCGGAAACGAGTGGGACAAATGGCACAAAATGATGAGCGGGCGACTCGAAAAAGTCCAGAACCAGAATGGTAGCTGGAGCGGCCACCATTGTATCACGAGTCCGGTGTTCTCAACCGCAGCTGTCGTAATGACGCTGACGGCAGACCGTGATCTCGACCTGATCACCAAGTCATAGCCGGCGTGTCGCGAATCCTGATGTCGATTGTGGCGACGCTGGCCGTCGCCGTACTCCTGGGGGGCTGCGAACCAGCGTCCAAGGCACAAACGCCCGAGCAACGTGCGGCCGCGTACCTCGTTCGGCATCAGGATTCTGACGGCGCCTGGCGGAGTCCGACGCACGGCATCGTACGTGGCGGGGCGGCGTGGACTCCGTTTCTGACGAGCGTGCTCCAGCACTACGCCACAGCAACCCTCGGCAGCGAACGCCCGACCATCGAAGCCTCGATCAACCAGTCGCTCGCCGCGATTCGTGTAATGGCAGACGATGCCGGTGCCCTGGGACGGACAGACCGGGCCGTACTCGAGTATCCGAACTACTCCACGAGCTACGCCCTTATTGCGCTCACGAGAGCCAATCTGTCGCAAGACAGCCTCCTGGTACAGAAGATGCGGCACTACCTGCAGTCACAGCAGTGGTCGGCTGATCGCGGGGTTGATGGCGGTCATGTTGCGTTTGGGGGATGGGGGTTCGGTGAAACCAGTTTTGCACCCGGCTCGGTCGGCCATGTCGACCTGTCCCACACGCGACGTGCCCTGGAAGCCCTGCGTCCGGACAGCGCATCTGATGTGTCGCGATCTGCCCAGCAGTTTCTCGCTCTCGCGCAGAAACTTCCGACAGATCGACGTTCCGTTATCGACGGGCCACAACCCGTCGACGCTTTTGATGGCGGGTTCTACGCTTCACCGGTCGTGTTCGGGACTAACAAGGGCGGTGTGCATCAGACAGCAACTGGAGCGCGTTACTTTCGATCATATGCCACGGCCACGTGTGACGGCATACTCGCATTACTCGCGGCTGGAACCGCAACAGATGATCCCCGAGTTGTGGCTGCGCTGTCGTGGCTTGAGCAACATCCCGCGATCGATCGTGTACCGGGCATTCCCGAAGCGGAGCGTGGACAGTGGGAGGACGTCATGTTCTTCTACCACCTTAATGTCCGCGCCGAGGTGCTGTCCCGGTTGAAACCGGGGCACCAGTTGTTGCGAGACATTCGCGACATGGTTGTGGCGGCGCAGCGGGAGGACGGCTCGTTCGCCAATCCCCTCGGTGGACCCAACAAAGAGGACGACCCGCTGCTCGCAACGGCGTTTGCACTGTCTGCGCTGCTGTACACGAGCGCCGCCTGAGGCCGCTCGACTCGCTACAGACTTGAGACCAATGCGTGGTAGTCGTCTGGGCGGTCGATATCGCGCCAGATGCCGCTGTCACTGACCTGCACGCCAACAACGCGTTCCGCGTGCTGCCTCGTGATCGCGACACCGTCAGAATCTCCGTTGAGCGTACACAGGTCGACCTTTGCCCAATGCGGAAAGATTGCTGGCTGTCCACGCCGGCCGTCGCGTACCGGTACAACGATTTTGTCCTGCGCGGCAACGAAAGACGCGACAAGCTTGCTGATAGTCTCGCTCAGTACGAGTGGCATGTCGCCCGGAAGTACCAGATACCCTCGGCTTTCACTAGCACTCCGAACGCCGGCGGCAATCGAGCTTCCGATCCCGTCCTCCGGCCGAGGGTTTACCACTACGATGCCGTCGGATTCCATGAGCTCGACGACCTCGTCAGAGCGCTCCGCCGAGACGACAACTACAACCTCATCGACACAGTGCAATACGCTGTCGACGGTTCGCCGCAGTAGCGGGATGCCGCTGACTGGCAACATCAGCTTATCTAGTACCCCCATCCGTGTGGACGGGCCCGCTGCAGGGATTACCGCCACCACTGACTTGGTGCCGCCGCGTTCGCTCTTCAAACCTGCCACTCGATCTCACTGATTCACATGACGTTCCCCGGAAGGATCGACGGCGGCGGGAAGAACTTCAGCCCGACCCCCCCGGTTTGTTGCAACTTACCGGCACATCAACGTTTCTTGCCGCCGTGTACCCAACAGAGGAGGCCCAGATGCCCGAAGAACGAAGCGAGACGGCCAGCGCAGACATGCATGGCGTGGTCACCAAGATGATCCGCGATATGAAGATTGTCGGGCTCTTCTACATCGTCATTGGCGCCTTCAACTGCCTCACCATCATCGGAGCAATCGTCGGCATTCCGTACATATTCGCGGGACTTCGGCTTCGGGAATCTGGTGAGTCCTACCTCGACTGGCTGAATAGCGAGCCAGGAGCGCTCTTCCGCGCCCTGCAGAAACAGCAGCAGCACTTCTTCATCATGATGGTAATGATGGTCATCGGACTCATCTTCACCGTCCTGATGATCGCGCTCATGGGCGTGCTGATAACGGCGGGCATATTGACCGAGTTTACTTGATGGGTGTAGATCGGCTGCGCCTTTCTGAAAACGCTCGCGAGAAACTCTGGTCAGACCTGATCAACATTGTTGAAGGCCACTGGCGTTCTGTTGACGATGGCAGGGTTGCCCCCCCATTGGACCCTGGCGCCCTCCGAAGCCAACTTGCGGCACTCGATCTTGAGCGTGGGCTGACGGTGCCCGAGGCACTGGATTTCGCCGGGCGCGGCCTGACTGAACACCAGGTCCATACGGCGCATCGACGCTACTTCGGACTCTTCAATCCGGCCCCGACAACGATGGGTGTAGCCGCCGACACGCTGGTTGCCGCGTTCAACCCGCAGCTGGCGGCGTGGAGTCACAGCCCGTTTGCTGCAGAGGTGGAGCGATATCTCGTTCAGGAGATCGGTTTGCGGTTCGGCTTCAACGCAAACTCCGTCGACGGCGTGTTCACGTCGGGTGGAGCAGAGGCCAACCACACTGCGGTACTCACGGCGATTGTCAGCGCCGACAGTAATTACCGTCAGCGTGGCGTTGACCCCGAAATGGGGGCCTTGACGATGTACCTCACGACCGAGTCGCACGACTCGCTGCGCAAGGGCGCCAGCATCTCCGGGCTGGGCTTCGAGGCCGTGCGCAATGTGCCCGTTGATGCCGACCTCCACATGGACATCACAGCGCTCCGCAGCTTGATTGCGCGTGATCGCGCGGATGGTCTGCGGCCGTTTCTTGTAGTTGGGACGGCGGGAACGACGAGCGCCGGTGTCGTCGATCCACTCGGTTTGATTGCAGACGTTGCCCGAGAAGAGTCCATGTGGTTTCATGTCGACGCCGCGTGGGGAGGCGCGGCCGCGTTTTCAGACTCGGCAAGCTCAGAAGTGACCGGGATCGAACGCGCTGACTCAGTTACGTTCGACGCTCACAAGTGGCTTTCGGTACCCATGGGAGCCGGGATGTACGTTACGCGACATCCGCAGATCCTCTCCAACACGTTCGCGACAGACGACGCCTACATGCCGCGCGACGCGGCCGGCCTGGACATTGTTGATCCGTTCAGCCACTCCATTCAATGGTCGCGGCGGTTCACCGGCTTGAAGCTGTTTCTGACAATCGCCGTCGCAGGTTGGCAACAAATCGCCGAGCTGGTGGACCGCGAGATCGAGGTCGGGCATGAGCTTCGATCCATCCTCTCGGAGCGAGGATGGCGCATTGTAAACAGAACGAGTCTCCCCGTAGTCTGCTTCGCCGACCCCCAGGCCGACCCAACCGACAGAGGCGCGGCCGATGCACTGGCGCAGGCGGTCGTAAAATCAGGCCGGGCGTGGATCTCGTCTACCGTGCTTGCCAATGGACACGCCTGCCTAAGGGCCTGCATCACAAACTTTCAGACAGATCGATCGGACCTCATTGCGCTTGCCGATGCCCTCGACGTTGCGCGAGGCGATCTCCGCGCCCATTAGGGCCGACCCGGCACCGCTGTAACGCCGGTCGACTAACGACCACAAAGGGTCGACAGCTTGTAAATGAAATCAGAAAGCCCCGTGCAGGAAATAGTCGACTGGTTCATGTCCCTCGGGCAATCCTACGGTGTCAACCCCCTGATCTTTGGCAGCATATACGTTGGGGCGATCCCGTTCTTCACCCTTTCTGTCGCATGGATCGTGCGCAACAGACGTCGTGGTAAACAGATTGCGGTGCCGACACTGTTTGCCGGGTTCTTCTTTATCTCAGCTTACCTGTATCTGCTGGTTGCCGGGCGCAACATTCCGATCTGGGTCTACGGCGTGATCGTCGCCTTACTCAGCTACGGCGGATGGTCGGCCTATAGAAGTGTGACCGCGAAGTTGGGAGCGGCCGATGCCTCCGCCCACATAGCCGGATCGGACTAAGCGATGGCCTACGACTACGATGTTGTCGTGATTGGCGGTGGTGCCGCCGGACTCACAGGTGCCGGGATCGCTGCGACCCTCGGCGCCAAGACGATGATGATCGAGGCCGAGCGACTCGGCGGCGACTGTACCTGGACGGGCTGCGTCCCAAGCAAGACCATTCTCAAGGGTGCAAAGGTGATGCACCAGCTGCGCAACCTGGGCCACTACGGATTGCTCGGTTCCGACGAGGGGAGTGATGTAGAAATCACGTTCGCAGACCTCATGCGCTACGTGCGAAGCGTCAGAGAAGAGGTCTACGAAGACGCAGACAAACCCGAGATCTATGAAATGATGGGGATCGACGTCGTGACCGGTACAGCATCGTTTGTTGACGACCACCGCGTGACTATCCGCAAACACACTTCGCGCGACGACACGCGCGACGATGTTCGTGCTGTGACTTCCCGCTATTTCCTGATTGCGACCGGTGCAAAAGGATTTGTCCCGCCCATCGAAGGACTGGATACCGTACCGTACCTGACAAACGAGTCACTCTTTGAAATCGACGAGCGGCCCGACAGACTTGTTGTCGTTGGTGGCGGCCCAATCGGATCTGAAATGGCCCAGGCCTTCGCGAGGCTCGGCACCTCGGTAATGGTGGTTGACATGGCTGATCGCATCCTCCCGCGGGACAACGCCGAGGTGGCAGCGGTCGTGGCCGATTCACTGGCCGCCGATGGGGTCCGATTTGAGCTTGGAGCTGGAGTCAAGCGCTTTTCGCGACGCGAGGGAACAACCGTAGTCACGCTCGAACGCAATGGTCAGTCGATCGAGATCGAGACCGACGCTGTACTCATGGCGACCGGCCGCCGGGCCAACATCAAGTCACTCAACCTCGAGGCCGTACGCGTGGAGACTGATCGAGGTGGTGTGGTGGTAAACAAACACGGTCGAACGAGCAGGCGTCACATTTATGCGTCAGGTGATGTGACTGGCCGGTACCAGTTCACACACATGAGTGAGCACATGTCGAAAGTCGCCATGACGAACATGCTCACGAAGTTTCCGATGAAGTTCGACACGGCCAACGTGCCGTGGGTCACGTTTACCGACCCGGAGCTCGCGCACGTTGGACGCACGCCGGAGCAATTGGAAGCGGACGGCGTCCGCTTTCGCACGTACCGTTTCCCGTTCACGAAGATCGACCGCGCAATCACGGATTCTGAGACTCGCGGATTGATCAAGGTTTACGCGCGAGAACGTGACGGAAAAATCTATGGCGTCGACATCGCCGGAGCCTCAGCAGGCGAGATGATCTCTGAGTTCGCGGTTGCGATGCGCAACGGAATCAAGCTGCGCCAGATCTCAGACACGATACATCCCTATCCCACATACGGGCTCGGGGTACGCCGAGCAGCCGATCAGTGGTACGTGCAGAAGTACTCTCCCTTTCTAGTCAGACTCTTG
>JANQRN010000229.1 GCA_028284545.1 Rhodothermales bacterium
GCATGCCTTGGCCACCTGGATTCTTCGCGAAACGGTTTTCGCGAATTCGCGAATTCGCAAGCGTTACGCAGCGAAATTCTTCAACGATTTCTTTAGTGCTAGTAGTAGTTTCACTTAATCGTGCGGGTCCTACGGGGCGCTAACCGAGCGTGAGCTCGTGTTGTCAGGCGTGGCTTCGGCTTACCGCAACAGTCAGGTCTTGCGTTTCGACTTAGGGGAGAGGGCCGCGAGACAGAAGAATACCGTGAGGCAAGTGCCACTGACGGTGGGGCAGGGACAATAGCGAACGATTGGGGGTTTCTCATGACTAGGTTGAATCGATTTCTACGACTGATGGGCCTAGGGGCCTTGGGTTCCGTGCTCGTCGTGCCGGGTGTGGCCCAGGAGCTCGAAGAGGTTGTTGTGACGGCTAAACAGCGGGAAGAGAGCCTGCAGGACGTACCGCTGACGATTAACGTGTTTTCGGAAGATCTGATCACCAAAACGGGTATTCAGGACATCCGGGATATTGCGCAGCTGACGCCGAACTTCACGTTCTACAGCGGGACGGGCCGTTCGGACCCTTCCGCGATTGTGGTAAGGGGCGTATCGCCCAACACGTCCGATGAGCGCTACCAGGCGGTATCGATTTTTGTGGACGGGGTTTACGTTAGCGGTCAGCTAACCAGTTTGAACCTGTCCCAGCTGGAGCGGGTTGAGATCATCAAGGGTCCGCAGAGCGCGACCTACGGTCGCGCGACTTACAGTGCGGCCATTGACTACGTGACCAAGACGCCGACTAGCAACGAGTTTAGCGGCCGTTTTACGGCGGGCTTCTCCCAGCACGAGGAGGGCGATGCCAGCAACCGGGTTGGGGCGAGCCTCGACATTCCGGTAGTGGAAGACAAGCTCTGGGTGTCCCTCAACGCCCAGTCGTCCCAGGTAGGAGCGCTGACGCGCACGCCGGATACCGGTCGGGATGTGGGCCGTGAGGACACCCGCGGCTTTGGCGGTGTGGTGTATTGGGAGCCGGACGACACGTGGAGCGTCAAGGCGCGTGTTGCCTACGACGAGGATCGGGACAGCGTATCCCTGGTTCACGTTCAGCATCTGACGGACTGGGATCCCAACACCGGGGGTCTTTTCCAGTTGCCCAACGGCTCGTTTTGGATCGACGGTGCCATTCCAGACCCGGTGCTGGGCACGACCGGTCATTTTGGGCTCAACAACTTTCGCCCGCTGCCTGACGCCATCGATCGTGACCGGACATTCTTCTCTCTGGTCGTGACGAAGGAGCTGTGGGATGGCTATGAGCTGAGCTACCGGGGTGGGGTCTTCAACCAGAAGTACTTCTCCAACGGCGACTTCACGTTCCGCCCGCAGACGGGGGATCCGCTGTTTGGCGCAGACGGTCCGGACAAGGAGACGTCGTTCTTCCGGTTCTTCCAGCTGGCCTTCCAGGAGGAGTTTGAAAATACGAGCCACCAAGTCCGGCTAGTGTCCCCGAGCGATCGGCGTCTACGCTGGTCGGCCGGGTTCTATATTTTCGAAGAGGACGACATCAACCGCCGGCCGACCGCCTTTAGTGCGACCAACCCGGACGGCAAGCAGCGCGGTCAGGAGACCATCGAGAACACGGCGCTGATGGGCGCGATCGAGTACGACTTTACCGACAAGCTGACGGCAGGTCTTGAGCTTCGCTTCCAGGATGAGGAGGTGACCTATGCAAGCTGTGTGACCTGTCCTTCGGGCAACCGTCTTGGTCGCGATCTCAGCGAGAGCGAGACAGACGTCAACCCCCGCTTCACGGTGGAGTACAACGTCAACGACAACCATCTCGTCTATGGTGTGCTGGCACGCGGTACCAAGAGCGGCCGCTGGAACACCACCCCGTTCTTGACCAACCCGGCGGATCGTAGCCAGGAACAGTTTTTCTATGCGCCGCCGGAACAGCTGGATAATCTGGAAATTGGTTGGAAGAGCACGTGGCTGGATGGTCGTGCGGTGATGAACGTTGCCGCGTTCTACCAGGACATCCAAGATCAGCAGTTCCGAGTCTCCGTTCGCAACCCGATTCCGAACGCGACGCCGATCTTCATCAATCAGGTGGCGACGGCGGGCGACTCGGAGAGTATCGGCTTCGAAATCGATGGTGCCTTCGCGGTCACGGAGAACTTTACGGTGAGCGGTGGTTTTGGCCTGGCGGATCATGAGTTCAAGGATCCGGTGGTGCCGACGTCGGATCTGCAGCTGTTTACGCAGTATGACGCGACCACGACGATCACGACGGGACCGAGTCGTCCGACCTCGTTGCAGGGCCTGACTTCGGTCAACACGCCGAAGTGGTCGGGCAATCTGTCGTTGGAGTACGTGTTCCCGGCTTTGGGCGGCAAGGACGTGGATCTGGAGCTGCGCTCTGACTCGACGTTCGTGGCGAAGCGTTACACGGAGCTGTCCAACACGATGTACATCGACAGTTTCTCGCGCACGAATTTGCGCGCGACGCTGGTGACGGACACCTGGCGCATGGGCTTGTTCATCCGCGACGCATTCGATGACGAAACGGCGTTGGGTGCGGGTCTCACGGGCACCAGCACCTGCTACTTCCCTCAGGGCGTGGCGGGGCAGCGCTGTCAGTTCACCGCCATCCCCCGCGGCCGGGAGATCGGCCTCGAAGCCTCGTTCCGGTTCGGGGAGGACTAGTCCAAGGCGGCGGCCGGGTAACCTCGACACAATTGCTCGATCTTGAGGACCTCGAGTCGGGGTAGTATGGCCCCAGGTTCGCCGAACTAGGGGGGGATTCCCGGTGAAGCTTCTTTGGGTGTCGGCAGTTGCCATCGCAGTTTTCCCTGGATTCGTCCAGGCGGACGATGGCGTCAAGCTCTATCGACAATACGTGGATGGCCCCCATGGGCAGATCCACGTCCGAATAGGGGAGCCGCTAAGCGCCGAGTCGGCAGTGCGACCTCCGCTCGTGCTGCTGCACTATTCGCCGGGGTCGGGCCGGATCTATGAGCACGTGATGCCGTTGCTGGCTCGCGACGGGCTGGTGCTCGCGTTCGACACGCCCGGCTACGGCCAGTCCGATGCCCCGTCGTCGCAACCGACCCTCGGCGACTACACCGATGCGCTGATGGGGGCGATGAACGACTTATCCGACGCCCGCCAGTTCGACGTCTTCGGGATGCTGACGGGGTCGCTGATTGCCGTCGATATGGCCGTCAACTACGAGGATCGGATCCGTCGTCTCGTGCTCACCAACGCGCCGGCCTTCAATGAATCGGAGCGCAAGGAATGGTTGGCTAGGATGCGCGGACTCGCGAACGAACGCGAAGCGGATTGGCAGGGGAACTGGATGATCGAGAGGCTCGAGTCCAATCTGGGGCGGCTGGAGCCGGGCCTATCCGCCGAGTATGTAACCGGGGCATTTATCGACAACGTTTCCGCGGGCCGCAAGTGGATCTTCGGAGAGATCGCGGCGTTGTCCTACCGAGCCGACCTCCAGATGCCAAAGGTGATGCAGCCCGTTGGAATCATCACATGGGGGTCTGACAGGAACGTCGGTACGGATATGTCTGCCGCGACGAGGCGCAGTCTCGAAATCATACCCCGCGCCACCGAGATACCCATGAAGCGAGCGAGCTATTGGCCCTTCAGGGATCAAGCGGAGTCGATCGCTTTGGCAACTCGAGAGTTCCTG
>JANQRN010000231.1 GCA_028284545.1 Rhodothermales bacterium
ATATCCCCGGGGAAACCGCGGTGATGCGCTCACCGGCCGCGACCGCCGCATCAATGAGCGACACCTCCGTTGGCGTGAAGTGTGGGAAGCGCCTTTCGCTGCCTTCGCGCAACTCGAACAATCCGATACCCCAGTCTCGCGCATACGACAACGACGCCGCGAGGTCGCGCGTTATCTCGTCTGTCACAACACCTATCTCTAGCATGCTCATACCAGTAGCTCCCTGGTTCCCTCGACTACGCGATCGCAGTCTGCTTTGGAATTGAAGATGTGTGTCGAGACTCTCAGCGCATCGAGACCTTGCTCCGATACAACCCTGCAGCGCAACCTGTGGTTGTTGAACAGGTGGCGGTACAGGTCGTCGTACTTCGTGCCGCGAATTTTGTACGTCGTCATCCCGCCTCGGAGCATCGGGTCCGCCGGCGTAAGGACCTCTACACCGTCCAGCGCCGCAAGCTGCTCCTGCAGGTAGACGCCGAGTCCGCGCGTGTACTCCGCGACCCGGTCCATCCCGATCGAGGTCATGAATTCCATGGCCGTCTGCATGCCGATAACTGAGGTCACGTCCCGTGTGCCGGGCTCGTATCGCTGCGCGGTATCGTTATAGTCAAACGTACTGGGGAGTTCGTAGTCACCGTTGGAGTACGCGCCAACTTCGGTGGGCACAACATCATCGAGCCGTTCGCGCCGGACATAGAGAAGACCTGTGCCGTGTGGGGCGCCGAGCCACTTGTGTCCACACGCCGCATACGAGTCACACCCGATGTCGCGCAGGTTGAACGGGATTGCACCACACGATTGCGCGCCGTCCACGTGAAAGTACAGACCGCGATCACGACACAGCTTCGCAATGTCGGCGACGGGCATAACGATGCCCGTTGGTGCCGTGATGTGGCTGACCTGGACAACGCGCGTCCGCGGCGTTATGAGGGACGCTATCCGCTCCAGGTTACCGTCGGCTGACGAAGGATCTGGATCGAAGATCTTGACTCGAATCCCGTCCTCCTTCTGACGCGTCATCCACGGGATGGCACCTCCTGGGTGGGCGTGCGACTCAAAGATCACTTCGTCTCCAGCCGAGAGCTTGATCCCTGACGCAATCGTCGCGTTGCCCTCTGTCGCGTTCCGCATAAACGCGACCTCGTCAGCTCCCACGCCAAGGAAGGCCGCGGCCGATTCGCGTATTCGTCTGAAGCGGGAGTGACCGTGCTCGGAGATCCGCTGCAACTCCATCTGTGCGGCCCGCATCGCGTCCAGCGCCGCGTAGGTTGCCGGACCCAGCCCGCCAGTGTTCAGGTAGGTGCGCTCTCTGGTCAACGGATACTGTCGTCGCACCATCTTCCAGAACTCGTCATCGGCTTCGGGCCAGTCACCTGGTGTGGGGACCGTCGCTGCTCCGGACGCAGGCGCTACCGCACAGCCGTTCAACCCAATGGCGCCAAACGCCGCGAGCTGCACGAACCGCCTGCGCGAAGGTATGATGTTGTGCTCGTCGTTCGACATCACTGCTTGATATCAATTTCCAGGGACGCTGCACCCTCAACCGGAAACGTCAAATCGACGTAGGCACTATTGCCTACTTGCTCCGACTTGCCATCGACCGTCTCACCGTTCAAACGCACCTCGCCTGCGTTCGCGCCCGGCGGCAGCATGACGTGGGCATGAACCCGACTCTCCTCAGCACGGAGTGCAAAGGTCAGACACTCGCTCGCAGCGGAATAGTCGTATGCGAAGCTCTTGCCGCTGTCGGCGTAGGCAACTTCAACCGACGCTGATTCCTCACTTGCAGCAGGCCACCTCGGACTGAACCGCACCTCCGCAAACGAATGGAGCTCATCGGTGACGCCACACAGACCCTCGACGAAACCGAACAGCATAGCCGACGAACCCCAGCCGTCTGTTGCCGTCGCCTCCGGACTGGTGCTGGTCTCCACCGAAGATGGTTCGCCGTTGGGGAAATACCACAAGTACGTTTCACCAGCTTTCGCGATCATCTCGCGATACTGATCGAGGATCTCAATGCCATAGTCCTCAAAACCGTACTCGAGTGCGGCGCGCGCGAGCTCACCACCGACGAGCGGAAATACGCCGCCGTTGATGTAGGCACCGGCAACCAGTTTTTCTTCTCCCCAGAACCCGTCCGGGAATGGCGGGTCGATGCTGTACCATTCGGCGAACGAGGAGTTATCGCTCCTTCCAACCTCTCGGCGACGCCGATACTCCTTGAGGATTGCCGTGGCAATCTCGGGCGTCGCCATCCCCCGGTTGATGTCCATCGGGTTGCTGAGGCTAAGCTGCGCGTCTTCATCCACTCCGCGAAGCTCAAACGGCGTAATCTTGTGGAAATGCCGATAGAAGCTGCCGTTAAATAGAAGTCTGTTGGCACGCTCGCGCACATCGGCCGCGAGATTGGTCCACCGGTCGGCATCCTCGTGCCGGCCCAGGTAGGCGTAGATCTTGGCCAACCGGGACGCCGCTCCTATGAGACCGCTGTTGTCACCGTGCATTATGCCCCAGAGCGTATGCTCGGTGATCTGGAAATTGAGCCATGGGTGTCGGCCAGCGGTGTAGTCGAAGTCCCAGGTATCCATCGTAAACGCGCGCTTGACGAGACCAAGTTCGTCATCGAACCGCCACGGGTGCGTTGTGGTGTACTGCAATGCGCGCTCGAGCGCAGGGACGTGCGCCTCGATCCAGTTGTCGTCACCAGACGATTGCCATGCCTCAAACGCGGCGTTGACAAACCTGTACTCAACGTCCGCCTCGACGGGAATTCGAACCCAACGCTCCCAGTTCTCTTTCTCTCCGGTCCATGGGAGCGGACTGCTAGTCACGTAGTCGAAGACCCGTCCGTTCGCAGACTGATGTGCCGCGAAGGCATCAACCGGGGACTTCAGGCTTGACTCAAAATACTTGCCGGCACGGGCGATGTCGGAGTGATCGCGAATCCAAAGCGCCGGGTTGTCCGGGCTTCGGTAACCACGTACCGGCATCCCGTCTATGACGAGCTCGGTAATATCCTGAGCCAGGAAGTCTTCGATCTGCTTGCAGAACGGAGCCCACCGCCCGGACGATGTGGAGATCTTGAGCACGAGTCACATCGCGGTGCTGAGTGAGGTACACAGTGAGGTGCGGCGTGGAGTAAGAAAAAGGCGAGACGGAGCAGAGTGCCCGACTCGCCTTTTCCTTTACGCACCAGGAGGTATTCTAGAAGCCGAATCGGAGCGTGAAGCGGTGCACGGGATCGAGCAAGTCCATCTGCGTGAACGCGTAGTCGATGGCCACGTTGTAACCAGAGACAGCGTACTGGATACCGCCACCGAGGGAGGCACCCTCGACTGTTGTATCAATGGCGTCGCGTCGGCTGTTTCCACCGTCACTCGTGCCGCTGTAGTTGAACTTGTAACCGCCCCGCAGGAACAGCAGGTCGTAAAACGATAGCTCAGCGCCACCGTATACGAGCTGCTGCGATTCCTGAGGCTTCGTGGCATCGATAGCAATCATCAACCGCGCCTCTTCCCGGTTCACCGGATAGAACGACGTGCCAATCGTGAAGACCAGCGGCATCGGGTTATCCTGGTTGAAGTAGGTAAGCGACGAGCCGAGGTTGCTCACGCGCGACGAGATCTGCCAGTTGGCAACACCCAGCTTGTAGATCGAGCCGAAGTCGAAGCCCACCGCCGAAGCGCTGTGGCCGTCGATCGACTCGTTTACGACGCGCACGGTTGCACCGAGGATGAAGTTGTCCACGATGTATCGACCCAACGAGAGGCTTACCGCGATGTCCTGGAAGTCAAACGTGCTTGACGTTCCGTCGTCGGTCACAAGACCCTGCAGAATCGGGTCTGTGTAACCATTCTCGCGATTCGCCGGGATGTCGCTGACGCCGAACGCCTGGATGCCCAGGGTCAGGGTACCAACGTTGTCCATGTTGTAGGCGATGGCTGCAGCAGTGTGCTGGATGTCCCCGATCCAGTCGTTGTACGACAGCGATACATCAAGCGTCTGATCACTGGCGAGTGCGGTACCCGCCGGATTCCAGAACGCCTGGTTCGCGTCGCCGACAATTGACGAGGCAGCAGACCCAAGCGCGGTGGCGCGCGCGCCGACCGATACTTTCAGGAAGGCGGCACCGTTTCGACCGGCCTTGCGCTGCGCATCTGCGTCCATCGGGACGGCGACAACGATCGCAAGGACCAGTAGAGCCCTCAGCGCTGCGGCACCCGCTCGACCTGTTTTTCTGACTTTTCGAATTTCGGTAGTCATGTTGATCTCCGAGATTAAGTCCTACGTGGTGACGCAGTGGTTAGCGGAGTATGGCGAAGTGACCAATGGTCTCGTTGTCGCCGTATTCCAGGTGATAGATGTACAGTCCCGAGGCCACCTCAATTCCGTCCTTCGACTGCATATTCCAGGTGAACTGTCCGTTGACAGCGCTCGTCGCCTCCGTCTGGAAGACGATCTGGCCAGACACATCCATGATGGTCAGGATGTAGTCTCCTGGCAGGTTCAGGAAGTTGATGTTGTGACTTGTCGAGAGGTTGCGCTGGTCATTCAGGCCAGTGATGATGTACGGATTCGGAGAAACCGTAATCAGATCTGCAACCTGATCGTTCGGAGCAACCGGCGGCGTTACGGTGAACGGCGCGCCAATGTTCTTGTACTCCTGCGAACCGGCAGCCGGGTACTCGGAGTTACGGATCGCGTATCCGTAGGTACCGCCCCACGGTGAACCAAGACCCAACTCGCCGTCAGCGGCATTCGGATCGTTTCGACCGTTGCGCGTGAAGTTCGACGACTCAAGGTGACTGATCGCGCCACTGGGACCCGTGAACGAACCGTTCGAGTAGGCGGCCACATAGTACCAGTAGGTGAAGCCTGTAATCGAGTTCTCGTCCGTGTAGGCGTAGTCGTAACCACCCGAAGCGTTGGCGAATGTCGCCAACTCGCTTGCCGAGATGTTCTCGATGAGCGTGTACGGACCCCACTCAGATGGCTGGTAGGTACCCTGAATGTCACCCACAAACTCGGCCTCAGCATCGAAGTACTGGTTGACCGGCTCGAGGAACGGTGTCAGGTCTCCGCCTGGCTCGTTGAGTTGCTGGTAGTTATCGATCCCACGGAAGCCTTTGTCGAGCCAGTTGGTACGCTCGAACTGCGCTGCCCGGTAGATCTTGTAGCCATCAACGTTGCCCGGTGAAGCAGAACCGACATCCGTCCACTGAACGAAGGCCCTGCCCTCAACCGTACTCGTGACCTTCATGTCGGGGGCAGCCGGAGCGGCCAGTGCACCCGAGATGTCCCAGTCGCGGGCCCAGGCCCACTCTGCGGCACGCGAGGCTTCAGCTAGTCCTTCAAAGCGGTAGCCACCGAACTCTGCAAAGACGAGCGTCATCGACTCGCCTACGGCCAGGCTGTACGGACCGTTTCCAATCGACGGGTCCTGACCGAAGGTGTGGATCTTCGTATGCCCAATCGTCGAGTAGAAATCGCCCGGCGTTGCGAGCAACGCGTCTTCCCAGACCGGCGAATCGTTTCCGCGTCCACCTGCCGGGTTGCCCAGGTCGATGCTTGCGTACTTGATGTCGCCGTTTGGTCGCGCTGACGCGTCGCCGACCACGAATGTCGTTACGTCGTCGGCCGTGCCAGACGCAAAGAAGTTCGAGTTCGGTGACAGGTCGGAGCTTTCGGCATCGATCGATGTTTTGCCGTAGTCCTCGTAGAACGCAGCGGTGGCCGAGCGGAAGGCCTGGTCTGAGTTGTTGAATCCGAACAGCGGGTTCTCCCACTGCACCGAACTGTACCACCCTTTCTGTGCGCCCGTACCTACTGGATGCGTGCCGAAGAGGTTGAGCTTGTCGGCCGCGCCCGAAAGTGCGGCGATGTTGCCGTCAACGATTGCACCCTGCTTGGCCCCCATATACCGGTGGCCCATCCAGATGTCCGTGTAACCCTCAAGGAAACGACCCTCGTTCACACCGATGCGCCGCTCACCCGCTGCGGGCGTGGCACCATTCGCGTAACGACCTTCCGGTACGTTCGCATACCAGTAGAAGATGTCGTACGGCGCATTCGTGGTCGGATCGGTAGCGCCTGCGTAGCCGATCGTTCGACCCGCGCCAAAGCGGTTTGAACGGCCGGCTGTCTGCGTAATCCGAACCGCGATCGTTGGCTCAACCCACATCGCCGCGGCGATGGCGTCGAGTTCATGACCACTGATCTCCACGGTGCCGTCAGCATCGATGTCGACTTCACCCGTGTTCGTCATCGTGATCTCAATCGCGATGAAGTCGTTCAGGTTTTGGTCGTTGAGCGTGTACTGATGCGCTCGAACCTTGAAGTCAACGCCGATGTTTGTCGGCCACCCGGCCTCGTAGATGAGGTGGGTTCGGGTTGCGTCGGTGAAGCGTGCTGGTCGCGTGTAGTTACGCGCCGGGTCACCGGCTCCGGCCACGGTCGGCTTGTAATACGCGAACGCGAACCGCTCGTCTTCGCCGCTCGCGCGGATTGCGTTGGGCCCCCAGGAGTCAGCCTCGAACGCCGGGAATACCATGCGCTTTCCATCGCGCCACGTCTGAACGAGGTCGTAACCGCCGGGCCAGTGTGAGCCCGGGTTCAGCCAGTTGCCGCCGTTTGGCCCGAACGTCAGAAAGTGCTGTGCACCTACGTCTCTGTTCGGGTCTTCGACGCCGTTCGCCTCTACGGTGTTTAAGGGTTTGATGGTCGACCAGAGCTCGCCGGCGACCATGTAGCCGTCTGTTGGCGTCGTCGCCTCTTCGCTATAGTTCAGCAGCGACGACGGCACGTTCGACTTTTGAGCGACGGCTGTCTGCGATGTGACTCCGAAAAGGAGCGCCACAGCGACAGCGGCCGTCAGCTTTTGGTACATGCCTGCATTAACCATTTTTCGATCCGGTATAAGTTTCAAGCAACGGTTCACGTCGTGCCATGCCTAGAAGCGCAGGCGCGTGCCAAAGTAAACTGTCCGCGCGGCGCCGTAGTACGAAGCGCCGTTGCGGCCGATCAGTCGCTTACCAGGAACTCCAGTCTCCTGGAAGATGATGGCAGCACCCGACTGAATGTTGTTGTCGTAAGCGACCACGTTCTGACGGTTCGTCAGGTTCGTGACGTCGACATAGACATCAACCCCGAGGTTACCCTCAAATGAGAACTGCTTTTCGAGCCGCAGGTCGATCGAGTAGTTCGTCGGTCCCGTGAGCAGTTCGCGGTCGCGCGCATCCCCACCAGTTGCCGGCGGATAAAGGAATCCGCTTTCAATCCTGGTGTTGAGCCCGAGCCCGATTTCGTACGGGAAGTCCATCGTCGCGCGGATGATGCCGCGGTGACGTCGGTCATAGCCGCCGGTGATCGTCGAGCCACCCCGAACGTTCTGCGGATAGCTCCACAGGTCATCGGTGATGTCGAACGGAAGCTGCGTTTCACCCGAATCCTCGTCGAATCGGAACAGGTCAATGCCCTCCGACGCAACGGAGACTTCAACAGTCGAGTAGGTGTAGGAGGCCGTCAGGCCAAGCATGATGCCTTCGGCAAGCTCCAGCGGGCGCCGGCGCAGTACCGTCTCGATACCGCGGGCGTCACCGTATCCGAAGTCAGTCAGGAACGTCGCGCGTGACAGACCTAGGTTCGGCGCCCCGTCAGGAATCCGCGTGACGGTCTGGAAGTTGCGGGAGCCGTAATTCTCAATGGCCCGCGCGTAGGCGTTGATGTCAACACCCCAACCTTCAGCAAACTCCCACTGAACTCCCATCTCGAACTCGTTCGAGATGATCGGGTCCTGCTCCGGATCGTTGAACGGAATGAACCGGTTGTTCGAGTGGTTACCGTCGTAGTTGCGGTACAGCTGGTTGTAGGGCAACAGTTGCTCCTTGTGCGCCAGCGAGAAGTACATCGAAGCCCGCGAGCTGATCGGGTGCGAGACACCGATGCTCGGGTTCCAGAGTACGTCCATACCCACAGACTCGCCACGGTCGAAGTTGTGGCGGTAGAGGTAGGCCTCTGTCGGGCTACCGTTTGCGTCGTTGAAGCTGTAGAGCACCGAGTCACGCTGGAACGGATAGAAGTAGTCGTTGATCATCTCTGTATCACGATCTACAATCTCCACCCGAAGACCGGCATTCACCTTCAAACCGCCGTACTCGATCCGGTCGGACGCGTAGAGCGCCAGCTCCATCGGCTTGCGGTTCCAGTCCGAGATACGGAAAGGCTCCAGTTCGTCGTTCAGGTTGACGCTTCGGCCAATCGAGCCCTGGACGCCGAGGAAGTCGAACTCTCGCATCTTAAGTTCCGCACCGACCTGAACGTAGTTGTGGAAGTTCACCTGGTTGGTGTAGTCCACGCGGGCACCGTTTACGATCGACTCCTTGAACTCGGAGAAGACATTCGGGTGCGCCAGCTTGTACCGACGTCCGTCAGGCAGGAAGACTCCGCCAAGCTCGCCAAGCTCATCGTTTTCGTCGTCGATGAACATCCGCGGGTTGTTGACGTGATCAACGTCGATGCCCGGAATCGCGATGTACTTGCGAACATTCTCCGGGTTGGTGAAATCAATGAAATCACCGTCTTCGCCGACGTCGGTAAACCCGTTTCCATCGTCGTCAACGTAGCCGTAGCGCGTCTGGTTGTACGTGCGATAGACCTGGAAGTCGAGGAACGAGTTGTCGCTCAGTATCTGTGTGAGCTTCAAGGAACCGACGTAGGAACCGGCGTCACTCTGCGCTACACCCTCGAGGTAGAAGCGGTAGAACTCGTGATAGTCGGTGTTATTCCACCCGCCCCACTTTCCGCGATCATCAAAAACGCCAACTACCGAGAGGCGCGTGTTTTCGCTAATCGCGTACGTCGATTTCAGTTGCGCGTTTATTCGCCGCCGGTAGTAGTTCGGCATGAAACCATGCGTATCGAAGAACTGACCCGACAGGCCAAATGTCCATGCGTCAGTGATCGAGCCTCCTACGTTCGCGCGGATATCATACTCGGGCGTATCGCCGACCGTGTATTTGTCTTCAGTCCACGTGAACAACGCAAGCTTCTCTGCCGGTGTGTCTGGGTCAGCTTGCAGGGCGGCCTGCGAGTCGAAGTACTCCTGGCCGTCGAAGTAGAAGTCCAGTGAGTCCGGGCCCGGTCGCGCGATGCTCGGCGCCACGCGAGCCGAGATCGAGCCACTGAGCTTGCCGCGTCCCTCAGCGAGCTGAATCGCAACAACACCACCCGTGCCGGCGCCGTACTGTGCTGGCGAGGCACCGCTGTTGACCGTAACCTCAGAAACCGCGGATGGGTTGACCGAGAGGATCGAGGACGAGGTTTCGCCCGACCGGTTGGCGGCGTTGTAAACGTTTCCGTTGTAGTTGTCACCCTCAGACAGCGCGTAGAACGCATCCGAAATGTCGATGCCCTCGAGTACCGTTTTGGTCTCGAAGCGACGCGATCCACGGATGAAGCCGTCGAAGGAGTTAGATGTCGTCCCAATCACATCCTCGAGGCTTGTGACCGGAAGGCGATTGATATCCTCCCCGGTGACAAGCGCACGCGATGTCGTTTGGTTTGCGTCGACGACTGGCCGCTCAGCAACGACTAACAGCTCGCCCGCCTGGACGACGGTTTCGCGTAACTGCGCGTCTAGCGATGTTGTGCGGTCTGAGGTGATGCGCACGTTCTGGATCGAGGTCGGCGCAAAACCGACGAACGAATAGCGGACCGTGTACACCCCCGGGCGGATGCCGATCACGGTGTACCGGCCTTCGGCGTCGGCAACCGATCCAAGCGTTGTGCCCTCAAGAACGACCGTCACCCCAGGCAACGGTGTACCCGAAGCCGCATCGGTAACAGTCCCCGACAACTTGCCCGTCTGCGCCGCTGCCGGGATCGCTGCTAGGGAAAGCAGCAACAGCAGCAACAGGGACGATTTCAACTGTAAGAGTCGCGCCATGAGTCGACCTCCTGCGTGGTGATCAGATTTAGGTAATTGCTGTCTGGCGAAAGCGATCAGATAGAACCGATCGCCGTAGAACTTTGTAGCCCATTTCGGCAGACAGTTCGCGCGCGGCGTCGCGCACGAGTGTGCCTACCTGCGGGACGCGCTCCCGCGTGTTTGGGCTACTGGATAACATGGCAACCGTGATGGATGCCTGCGGGCGGCGCGTGTGGTCAAAGACCGGAGCGGAGACGCACAACAGTTCCGGATTGTGGTCTCCATCAACTACGGCATAGCCGTCATGAACGATCTCCTGCATTCGCCCGCGGATGTCTCGCGCCGTGTCGGCGTCGAACTTCGAAAGGAAAGATGCCACGTCAGCTTCCGGCTGAAAGGCGAGGATCGCCATTCCGGTCGCCGTTCCCTCGACAGGCGCACGGGTACCCAGCTTCTTCACTGCCGTGATCGAAACCGGGCTTTCAACGCGCCTCGTGTATACCACCTCTCCCTGCTCTACGGAACCAAGGAATACTGTTTCACCTGAAGCCTCTGCGACATTGCGCATGTACTTCACGGCGTGATGGTATACCTCAAACTGCTCAACAAAAGCGCTACCGAGCTCGAACAGGCGCGCTCCGATTCGAAACTTCCTGTTCTCCTGCTCGATGATGCAGTTGTGCTTGCGAAGCGTTGCCAAGATCCTGAAGAGCGTACTCTTGGGAATGCCTGTAATCCGACCGAGCTCGGCAAGACTCAGACTAGTGTGCGCTGAAGCAAGGATTCCCAGCACGGCGAACGAACGGTCCACCGAAGGGATGACGTAGCGATCATCCATGCAGCATTCCAAATGTGAAATGATGTTTTAGATGTTGTACTGAGTTACGAAAGGACGCAGCGTTTGTCAAGGCGAACCCACGTGCAGCACAACCGAATTCACGAAGCGCAACAGATACGATATTGGAGATGGGTTGATGGTCCGGGTGGCGGGCGATCACAGTTCTCCTCACCCGCGTACCTTCTGACGCGGAACCCCTCCTTACTGCTTCGCCCAAATCACGACGAGATTACCCCGCGCGTCTATGCCAAGCCCCAATGATGACCCGGATAACCATGTAAGGGAATCCCCCACCTCGGCCGACGTCAGCCGACCCTTCGAGTGCACGTTGCAAAAGCTTGGAATTGTTTTGCCTACAGGCATAACCGGGGCGTGGGATGCGGGTATGGTGGAGTCGCCCGCCGTCTGGTTCGACGAAGCCAGGGGCAAGTTTGGTATGGTCTATACCGGCTACGAACATGCTGTCCCGGAACGCCGGGGATATGAGTCCGTCTCCAATCCCAGGGTCGGACTAGCATGGAGCGACGATCTCGTCAAATGGGAGAAAGACCCGGCGAATCCAATCTTTGGACCAACCGGCAAGCGTGTGGCTGGTAGCCCCTCGGGTGGACTCGACACGCATGGCACCGCCGGCCCGGTGGTGTTTGTTCACAACGGCCGCTATCACCTGTATTACTTCTCGACATCGAAGCCCGGATACGAACGCGGCGTAAAGGCGATGCATCACGCGGTGTCAGACGACCTCTACAACTGGCAACGCAACGATCAGAATCCGATTATCTCTCCGGCCGGCGAGGGATGGCGCCGCGACGCGATCTGGCATCCGCACGTGGTCGAACGCAACGGATTGTTCTTCCTGTTCTTCAACGCATCGGGTGTTATTGCCGACGAACGAGGGGCCCCGTTCGAAGAGGAGACTATCGGCGTCGCGAGCTCCACCGATCTCTTCTCATGGCAAGTCCACGACGACATTTCCCCTCTTCTCGTTGGCAGTCGGCGACAAGATGCGTGGGACAGTACCGGCAGAACGGGCGACCCGTCGTTGTGGCGACAAGGTGACACCTGGTTTATGGCGTACTACAGCTGGGATGGCGTCAGTTCTCGTGACGGCATCGCCTCAACTACGGACGCCGAGTTTCCCGATGGCTGGCGCCCAAGCCCGACGAACCCGATCCTTGACATCGGTGCGCCCGATTCGTTCGACGCGCTGCACGCGGGGAAGCCGTACGTTGTTCGCACCGATACCACTCACTTTCACTTCTACACCGCGGTAGCCGCTGACGAGTCGCGCATGATCGCGGTCGCCTCTTGCCCGCTCCGCTAATCGAATGCCTGAACACCTCACCGCGACCAGGGACGGTCATCTCCTGACCATCGCGTTTAATCGCCCCGATCGTAAGAACGCCCTGACCAACGATATGTACGCGCGAGCGGCCGCCGTGCTGACAGCCGTGGCGGAAGAACCGTCGGTTCGGGTGGTCGTCATTCACGGCTCCGACGACTGTTTCACCGCCGGCAATGACCTGAAAGACTTTCGCGACGACCCACCGCAGTCGCCCGACGCACCCGTCTATCGCTTCCTCGAATCTCTGATCGCCTGCCCAAAACCCGTTGTGGCTGGAGTAGCGGGGGTGGCCGTTGGCATCGGCACAACAATGCTTCTCCACTGCGACATTGTCGTTGCCTCGGCGAACGCGCGCTTTTCCCTTCCCTTCGCAAAACTGGGCCTTTGCCCAGAGGCAGCATCGAGCTACTTGTTGCCAATGATGGCAGGCCGCGTGAAGGCCATGGAGCTCCTGCTGCTCGGGGTACCCTTTGGTGCACAGGAGGCGCACAACCTTGGGCTCGTTGGTAC
Source organism: Rhodothermales bacterium (assembly GCA_028284545.1). Taxonomy (GTDB): domain Bacteria; phylum Bacteroidota; class Rhodothermia; order Rhodothermales; family JABDKH01; genus JANQRN01. The sequence goes on from JANQRN010000231.1 coordinate 12,622, forward strand.
GATATGCGAAGACGGTACCGCCGTGGAAAACGCCATCGCAAAAGCGCGGGAGATTGCGGCGCTCCCACCCGCTTCAGTCAGGCTGACGAAGCAACTCGTACAGGAGTCACTTGTCGCTCGAGTCTCCGAGGTTTGGAAACACGAAGCGCACCATTTCATGGAACGGCTCGTGTCACCTGAAGCCGAAGAAGCGTTTCAAGCCTTCGCGGAGAAACGCGCACCAGACTTCTCCCGATTCGAGTAGTCGCGCGCCGCCCGAATGCGGGACGACCACGTCTGCCCCTCCGACTCCAGCAGCTCATCGGATTTGTCATCAAACGCGCTCCGTTCGTTAATCCGGTAGCGGCGACGCGCGTCGCGAAAGGACAGTTCTGTATCTATGAAACCGCGCTGGTATGCATACCTCGCGGAGAATCCGGGGACAGCAACACGAAGCGAGTACCGAAGGGGTTCGGGAGCCAGTTCGTTCACGTGATCGAGCACGTTTGTCGCGCAGTTGTTGAGCAGCGTGTTGTAGAACTCGGGTTCAGCTGCGAGCTCATTCGCGCGCTGCAACATCGATTCAAGCATCGCCTTCACCTGCGCGCGCGTGGCGCGAATCGGATACACATAAACGGCGTCGCGGCGAACATTCGCGCGCATCCCGATAAGATCGCGTTCGTCACCGACGACGTACATGAGCTCGTACTGGCGGAAGAGTCCCTTCAACGGACCAAAGATCTCCGGCCGCTCGCGCCGGATTTCAACAGAGACACTCAAATAGCGGCCGTCCGCGAACCCGAAACTGACAAACGTGTGGGCGAGCCCGTGCACGACTCCGAAAGGCTCAACTACGTAGTCTACGGTCCGCACGTCAGAGGTGTCGTACGTCCGCGTCTCCCAGAAAACGTCAAAGTCCCTCGTTGATCGATATCGCGCGTTGCGCACGTTGCTGATGCTGACACGATCTCCCTCGAATCGGGCAACGGGCAACCTCGCCTGATCTGGTGCCCAGTCCAGTTCGAGTTGCGGTTCGACTCGGCGCCAGGCAACCGCAATCGGCAAGCTGACCATGAAACCGACAAACGACGCAGCCGATTTGCCAAACTGGATCGAGGCGAGCGCAGGAAGCGCAATGCAGGCAGAGATCAACAGCAGCCGCAGCATCCGCGACCAAGCGGACATATAGCGTAGCGCGAACAACGCCCAAAGCCAGAGCAGAAACGCGAGACTGGCGAGCAAGGTGGACAAATCGGTCCTGGGATAGAGGAATCAGCCCAACAGAATACGGATCAGCCGTTGACCAGTGCTCACTCTGTCCTCGCCTATGCTGACGCCTATGCCTTTACGATGCGAACGCCGCCACCCGAAGTGCGAAGCTTAAGCAGCGGGCCGCCACCATTCACGGTACCGTTCATGCGGGTGCGCTTCACCTCTCCAACAACCTCCATCGGGATGTCGGTTCGAACACTGCCGCCAGACGACTTGGCCTCGATGTCGACCCTGACGTCGGGGGCAAGCGCTACCTTGACGCTGCCGCCGCTTGTCGTCAACGAGCAGTCTCCTTTGGGCTGTTCCGATATAAACGCCTCGATGGAGCCGCCCGATGTACGCGCGTTGATCGTCCCGCGAACCTCCTTGACAAGGATGCGTCCGCCTGATGTGCTGGCATCTACTTCTCCGAGCACGCGGTCCAGCTTGATTGAGCCTCCCGAAGTCTGCGCAACGACGTTTCCTCCCACGTCGCCAAGGTTAATACTGCCACCGGATGTCTTCACATCTGCTGGGCCCGAGCTACCCTCGAGCGTTATGCTGCCGCCAGAAGTGCGCGCCACAATCGGGCCGTCAATCAAACCAAATGTCATGTGACCACCCGACGTCTTCGCGTCGACTGACCCGTCCAGGTCCTGTACCTCGATGCTACCGCCACTGGTCTTGAGATCAACGTTGTACTTTCGAGGCACGAGCACCCTTACGCGGACCTTGTTGCGCTTGCCGTTGCGCCAACCCCAACGCTTTTCGCCGTCGTACTCCCCCACAACTGAAACGCCATTGCTTGTCTCCCTGACCTCAAACTTCATTCGACGCAGGAAGTCGTCAGTCCCCTCTCGCTCGATGCGCACGTCGACCTCACGACCATCCGTTGATTCCACCTCGATCGAACCGCGATCTACGTCGACAACGAGGTCACCTCCTGTGCTCACGTTGAACGAGCGCTCAATCGGACTGTCAAGGGCCTGGGCACCAGCCTGCTGGACGACGAAGAGGCCGATGGCTACGGTGCAAAGCAAGATGTGTTTGGAGTGGGCAAACATGGGAGTGCGGTGTTGAATTCGGGCAATCGGGACCTCAAGACATAACGAGGGATTCGCCGGTTGGTTACACCGAAGGGGATCTCGCCGTCTCTCGGTCTATATTTACTCCTCCTCTTAGTCGCGCTGTCGAACCTGAACCCATGCCAAAGCTCACTTTTCTGACCCGTTTTGCGGCATTTGCCTTTTTTGCGGCCGCGAGCGTTCCCGCGCTGGCCCAGATGCCCGACGCCCCCGCGCGGGACGAAGGGGAGGGGCCGTGGTCGCGCCTTGTAATACGTGGCGCGACACTGATTGACGGGACCGGCGCACCGCCGGTTGGACCCGTCGACGTCGTCGTCGAGAACGATCGCATCGCCGCCATCCGGAGCGTCGGATACCCGGGCGTGCCGATAAGCGAAGGCCGGCGACCAGGGCCGGGCGAGCGCGAGATCGATGCGCACGGCATGTACCTGCTACCGGGCTTCGTCGACATGCACGGCCACATTGGTGGTAACAGTCAGGGTACCGTCCCGGAGTACGTCTTCAAGCTGTGGATGGCGCACGGCATCACGACCGTCCGCGACCCCGGCAGTGGGAACGGGATGGACTGGACGCTCCGACACCGCGAGATGTCTGAAGCGAACCTCATCACCGCCCCGCGCATCAAGTCCTACATATCGTTCGGCAGCACATCGGGCGGATGGGACCGGGGCGTCGACACACCGGAAACGGCGCGCGCCTGGGTTGGGCATGTGGCGGATGCCGGTGCTGACGGCGTCAAGTTCTTTGGGGCACCTCCGGCGATCATGGAAGCCGCGTTCGACGAACTCTCGCAGCGCGGACTCCGAAGCGCCATGCACCACGCGCAGCTGAACGTAACATCGATGAACGTGTTGAGGTCCGCCTCCCTTGGCCTGACAACGATGGAGCACTGGTACGGCTTGCCCGAAGCGCTCTTCGACGATCGCACCGTGCAGGACTACCCGCTGGACTACAATTACAACAACGAGCAGCACCGATTTGGCGAAGCCGGCAGGCTCTGGCTGCAGGCGGCAGCTCCAGGGTCACCTCGCTGGAACGCCGTCATGGACTCACTGGTCGCGTTAGACTTCACAATCGACCCGACGTTCACGATCTACGAGGCCAGCCGGGACCTCATGCGTGAGATGCGCGCGGAATGGCACGATGAGTACACGCTTCCGTCTCTGTGGAGCTTCTTCCGCCCGAGTCGCGTGGCGCACGGCTCGTATTGGTTCAACTGGGGTACCGAACAGGAGATCGCATGGAAAGAGAACTTCAGATTGTGGATGGCCTTCGTCAACGAGTTCAAGAACCGAGGCGGCAGGGTCACGACGGGATCTGACTCGGGGTTCATATACAAGGTGTACGGCTTCGGGTATGTCCGCGAACTCGAACTGCTCCGAGAAGCCGGGTTTCACCCGCTGGAGGTGATCTGGTCTGCGACGCTCAAGGGTGCCGAGGCGCTTGGCGTGGACCAAGAGATCGGCAGCATACAGGTCGGCAAGAAAGCCGACATGGTCCTCGTCCAGCAGAATCCGCTCGCGAATCTCAAAACGTTGTACGGGACAGGTTTTGTAAAGCTGAATGACGAAACGGGCGAGGTCGAACGCGTGGGTGGAGTTCGCTGGACGATCAAGGACGGTATCGTCTACGACGCACCGGCGCTGCTGGAAGATGTCCGGGAAATCGTCGCTCGATCAAAGGTCGAGGCGGGCATTCCGCCGGGCGTCATGCGCGTGAACTGAGCCGGGCCACCGGATCAGTTTGTCCAAACGGCGTATCCGCGCGAACGAAGCTGGTCGGCGAGATAGCGCTCGAGTTCGACCGCGTCTTTTCGGGTCGGGATCGGGTTGTACCGCTCGTACAGATCGGGAACGAGCTCCTCTCCAAAATCGCGAACGAGCGGGCAGGCCTTGTATCCGTTCTTGTGCTGCTCGAATCGAAGCTCGGGGTCCCGAACGGTTGAGCCCACATACAGGCACTCCGCACCGCGACCTACAGCCGCATTCTTGCGCGCGAAACGCCTCCTTGACCAGACGCCCGGAGCCAACCTTATGACATATACGGAGTACCGGCGCAATTTGTCTAAATGTAGTCGTTATAGAGCATTAGACGTGCGCATAACGGATATTGGACCGCATGGCGCGGGCGTCGCACGGCACTGACACAACACGAGACCTGGTAGCGGGATGGAAGATTCGGTTCGCGAGCATCTGGACGCTGTGGTAGACTACCTGCTGCGCGACCGTGACCTGCTGGTGGCGCGCGAGATCCGGCAAAAGGTCGAGGAGCTCAACCAGCTGCTAGTGGCGGCCAACAACCGCGGGATGCGGGTCGACTTCTCGTCGACCGACGGGCCCGTGGCAGAGCACGATACCGCACCGCTAACGCGAATAGACGTGCGCGTATACAAACGCATCGACTGAACGAGGTAGCAATACCTCACAGCGAGACGATCCCCTCAATTTCGCCGGCCGCCGAGTACACTGCAATCACGTCCTCGGCCGAAGCAACCTCCCGGACAACCGTGACACTACAGTAGCGTCCACGGGTTGACTCCCTGATGCGGCGCTCGTCGTCTGCAAACACGGCCTCCACCTCAGAAAGCTGGTCGCGGGGCACGATGAACTTGAACGTGTAGCTGGTCGGCCAGTCGTATTGCTCATTCAGAAGGGACCGGAATCGTTCCCATCCGCTCTCCCCTGTCGTAGCGCAACTCCAATCCATCTTTTGTACCGTTTCCACAGGTGCAACTGCCAGCCGCGAGCAAACGCCGCCCATTCGCGTAAGTTCACCAGCCGACCAGTACGCGATCCTTCTCAGGATTATCGATATTGCCCCCAACCAGGCAAAACCGAGTCGCAAATGCGAAAGTCTCTCCTGCTGTCCATCTTGCTCTACTCCTCGCTGGCCACTTCGGTGGTTGCCCAGGACCTGGTCGATGTGGAGGGATCGGAGATTGCCGCGTTCCCCGCATCGATGCAAGACGCGTTGCTCGGCGTTGTCGATGGTGATCCGGTAATTCTCGGCGGATGGACCGCCGCGGGCGATAGCGTCTCCTGGTCTGACGATGCATACACGATTGGCGGTTCGCAGCAGTGGCAACAAATCGCGTCTGTAGATGCGTCGAGACCCGGTGCAGCGACGATCTCGGTTGGCAACGATCTGCTTGTCGTAGGTGGCCGGGACCGGGACACGGGCAGTTGGTCTACGCCGGCAACCCTCCTTCGCCGAGGTGACAACGGGCTTGACGCAAGCGCACTCCCAGACCTGCCAACACCTCTGGCGCATGTCGCGGGAACGGCAGTCGGACAGTCGATTACCGTCGCAGGATTTGCCCCCGTCGGATCCACAACGCTCCGTGTGTACACGCTGAATACCGCGTCTGCCCAGCCTTCATGGCGCGACCTGCCTGAAACCAGCGCAGCTGCGGTTGGCGACCTGTTGGTCGCCGTCCAAAATGAGGGCACCTTCGTTTCCATCCTGCCCGAAACCGATCCAACGCTACTGCTTCACCGATACCACCCAGTTGACGGGTGGACAAACCAGGCGAGTCCGGCGACGTCGATAAGGCCGATTGCTGCATGGCCTATGGGGCAGGCGCACGTGGGCTTCCTCGCGCCCGGTCCATCTGCCGACGGGGCGCCCGGACAAACACTCGCCGCCTACAGCACGGTAACAGATTCGTGGTCAGACGCCGGACACTGGTCAGGCGAACGAGATAATGCCATCGGATTCGTCCACGGCACCTCGCTAATTGTCGCGTCCGGTGGAGCAGATGGAAGCCCCCCCACGCTCGCGCGTGCATCCTTTGACGTGGGAAAGCGACCCTTCTATGTCATCGACTACGCGATGGTCGTCGTCTACCTGCTCGGGATGATCCTCATCGGTTTCTATTTCTCGCGACGGGAAGAGGGGACCGATGACTTCTTCGTAGGGGGACGGAAAATGCCGTGGTGGGCCGTAGGGTTCAGCCTCTACGCAACCGGTACGAGCGCAATTAGCTTCATGGCCATCCCGGCGAAGTCCTACGCGACAGACTGGCTGTACCTGACACAAAACGCCATCGGACTGATCGCGATCATCCCCGTAGCGTTGGTCATTGTACCCCTGATTCGCCGACTCAGCATTACGTCGACGTACGAGTACCTCGGGATGCGCTTCCACGTTGTCATCCGATTGATGGGTAGCATCCTGGCGATCATTTATCAGCTTGGCGCGCGAATGAGTGTCGTACTCTTCCTGCCCGCGCTCGCCTTGTCCGCTGTTACGGGCGTTGGTGTGGTTACGAGTATTCTGTTCATGGGGCTCATCGCCACCCTCTACACCGTACTCGGTGGTATCAAAGCGGTCATCTGGACAGATGTCGTGCAGGTCGTCGTGCTGCTCGGCGGCGCGCTGTTATGTCTCGTTATCATCGTCACCGGAATAGACGGGGGCGTCGGCGGACTGCTTTCTGTGGCGTCGGCAGATGCCAAGATGCACATGTTCGACTGGCGTCTCGACCTCACGATCCCGACGGTGTGGCTGTTCCTGATACTGGCGACAACCGACACCATCACGTGGCCCCGCGACCAGGTAATGGTTCAGCGCGTGCTGTCGACAAAAAGCGCGAAGGAGGCCGGCTTCTCGGTGTGGACCCTGGCACTGATCGTCATTCCGGGAAGCGTCCTTTTCTTCTCTCTTGGGACCGCGCTGTATGGCTTCTACAAGATCAACCCCGAAAAACTGAGTCCGCTCCTCGACCTGGATGCGACCTTCCCGTTCTTCATCGCCGCTGAGCTACCGCCAGGATTGGCGGGACTCATCATTGCTGCGCTGTTCGCCGCCTCGATGTCGACGCTCGACTCCAGCATGAACAGCGTCTCGACCATCATCGTCGTCGACTTCTACAAACGGTTCAAGAAGGCGGTCACGGATGAGGCGTGCCTCCGGCTCGCAAAATGGATCACCGTCATTACCGGCGTGTTTGGCACCGTGTTCGCGTTGATCTTGAGTCGCTACAGCCTCCCCTCGCTGTGGGACACGTTCATCATGCTTACCGGGCTACTCGGAGGTGGATTTGGTGGTGTCTACGCACTGGGAATGTTTACACGACGCGCAAATTGGCAAGGAGCACTGGTTGGAATTGTCTCCAGCATTGTCGTGACCCTGATCGTGAAGGAGTACACAAACATTCACGTCCTTCTCTACGCCGGAGTTGCCATCACGACGTGTATCGTCGTCGGCTACCTTGTGAGCTTATTCTTCCCCATGCAGGAAAAGAGCTTGAAGGGTCTGACGGTCTACGCCCAGGACGCACCCGCGCCCGCCCCCTAGTCGCAAGGCAACCGAACCGAGGACCCAGAGCGATCCCCCGACTCCCATCCACAATCCCAAAACAACTCGACCACCCACAACCTTCAACCCTCCACCCTCAACCCTCAACCTCCACCCCCATCCGATATCATGCTGCCAGAATGGGCTCCCAACGCCCACCCGCTACTTGTACACTTCCCAATCGCGTTGTTCGTAGCAGCGCTTGTCGCGGATGTCGTCCTTGCGATCCGCCGCCGCGACGATGCCGTAGCCGCGTGGCTGTACTTCGCAGCCGGACTCGGTGCACTCGCGGCTTTCCTGTCCGGACGCAACGGGGCCGACGCGATGCTGATTCCTGCGCACGCCGTCGCAGACCTGAATACGCATGCTGACTGGGGCCTTCGGGCAGTATGGCTGCTCGGCCTCTTCGGCCTCGCGCGGGTCGGACTGCTATTCTTGTCGAAGCGACGGGATATGAAACTCAGACTCCCACTGATTGCTGTTGCTGCAGTCGCGATGTTCGTCGTCGCGCGAACCGCAGAACATGGAGGCAAGCTGGTCTACGCGCACGGACTTGGAACGTCGGCTGGCGAAGACGTCGCAATGATGGCCCCACCACCAGTGGCGGCCGGCGAACGGCTGCAGGGGTCGTGGACCTGGACGCCGGACGCCGGGCTCGCGACGCTGCTTGAGGGCGCAACGGTAGACGTCGGCACTGGAGTTGCACCGCCGCGACTTGAATACCGCGACGGAGAAACGGTCCTCGCAATCGACGGACCCTCGACAATTCTCGTTGCGGATACGGTCACGGGCGTGCAGGTCGATGTGCGCATCGACCCGGACGATGTTCGCGAACACGTAAGAGTGGTGCACAACGCCACCGGCGTCGATGGCTATCACTACACCGAACTCCAGCAGGACGGCTCCATGTCGCAGGGGGGTCGTGTGGCCGGGGCCGACGCGTCGATGGCTTCCGGGCAGTCTTCCGTGTCGGGCTGGCAGGTGCTCCGAGTCGTCGGCGAGGGCACGCACTATCGTGCCTACATCGATGGTCGCCGCGTGACGCACGGTCATGGTCCAGCTGCCCCGGCGGGACGAACGGGTCTGCATGTCGCCGATGGCACGCTCTACGTTTCGAGCCTGTCAGCAACGCCGATAGAATAGTACGCGCACGTTCGGTGCTGACAAGCTGTCACGGTGCGAGCCCTCGCGGTCGCCCGTACGCGGCGATTGCACGTCTGGTACGCTTTTCGAGCATCCGGTATCGGAGTCAAGATCAGCAGCCAGTCGAATACTGTGAACCTTCAGAAGTTTACCACCCGCGCCCAGGAGGCTGTACAGAAAGCCACCGAGGTCGCATCCGCCCGAAGCCACCAGGGCCTTGAGCCCGCGCACCTCATGCGGGCCTTCCTGGATGATGCCCAGGGAACCCCCGCCACGATACTCCAGCACCTCAACGCAAGTCGGGATCGGCTCGATAGCGCGACCAACGACCTGCTTGAGAAACTGCCCACGGTCGAGGGTGCGAGCGTATCGGGACAGTATGTGGGATCAGACCTGAAGAAGATCTTTGATTTGGCGCTCACCGAGGCTACGGCGATGCAGGACGAATTCGTCGCAACGGAGCACCTGCTGGTTGCGCTGACGGAGCTGCCCGATGGCATAGGTAAGGCCCTGAGAGATGCAGACGTCACCAAGGACAAGGTGCTTTCCGTCCTGTCCACGGTCCGCGGCAGCCAGCGGGCAACCGATCAGCATGCGGAGGATCGATACCAGGCGCTCGCGCGATATACCCGAGACTTGATCGAACTTGCGAGAAACGGAAAGATCGACCCGGTCATTGGTCGAGACGAGGAGATCCGACGCGTGCTCCAGATCCTCTCGCGACGCACCAAGAACAACCCGGTCCTCGTAGGGGAACCGGGCGTCGGAAAAACGGCAATCGCAGAGGGCCTGGCCATTCGGGTTGTGCAGGGCGATGTACCTGACGGACTGAAGGACAAGAGACTGCTCACGCTCGACATGGGTGCACTAATCGCCGGCGCAAAGTACAGGGGCGAATTCGAAGATCGGCTCAAGGCAGTCGTAAAGGAGATCACCGAATCTGAAGGCCGGATAATTCTCTTCATCGACGAACTGCACACGCTCGTCGGCGCGGGCGCCGCTGAAGGTGCAATGGATGCAGCCAACATCCTGAAGCCCGCGCTCGCCCGTGGCGAACTACGAACCATTGGCGCCACCACGCTGGACGAGTACCGCAAGCACTTTGAGAAGGACAAGGCGCTGGCGAGACGATTCCAGATGGTTCTGGTGGACGAACCGTCAGTCGAGGATACCGTCTCAATTCTGCGGGGAATCAACGAGAAGTACGAGGTGCACCACGGCGTGAGGATCACGGACTCCGCCATTATCGCTGCCGCGGAGTTGTCCAACCGCTACATCACCGACAGATTCCTGCCAGACAAGGCGATCGACCTGATCGACGAGTCCGCTGCCAGACTGCGAATCGCGATTGATTCGATGCCCGAGGAACTTGATCAGCTCGACAGGCAGATCAGGCAGCTCGAAATCGAACGGGAAGCCGTCAAGCGCGACGAAGACGATGACAAGCTCGCGGCAATCGCCGAGCAGCTCGCCAACCTGGAAGAGCAGCGCACCGGTCTGCGTTCTCGCTGGCTCAGAGAGAAGGAGTTCATCGAGAAAATCCAGCAGGCGAAGGAGTCCATTGACGAGTTGAAGCTGCAGGCCGAGACGTTTGAACGATCAGGCGACTACGGCAAGGTCGCAGAGATCAGGTACGGTCAGATCCCCGCGCTCGAAAGCAAAATCTCAGACGCCAACGCCGAGTTGGCCGAGATCCAGGAAGAGGGGTCGCTGCTCAAAGAGGAAGTGGACGATGAGGACATCGCCGCAATCGTAGCTCGATGGACCGGGATCCCCGTCTCGCGGATGCTCGAGAGCGAGAAAGCGAAGCTGCTTCGGATGGAAGAAGAACTCCAGCAGCGCGTCATCGGGCAGGATACCGCGATTGAAGCGGTGTCAAATGCCGTGCGACGCGGCCGCGCCGGGCTCCAGGAAGAGGGACGCCCGATTGGCTCATTCATCTTCATCGGCACGACCGGTGTCGGGAAGACCGAACTCGCGAAGGCGGTTGCAGATTTCCTCTTCAACGATCAGAACGCGATGATCCGGATCGACATGAGCGAGTACCAGGAACGACACACGGTGTCCCGACTCGTCGGTGCTCCTCCCGGATATGTCGGATACGAGGAAGGAGGCCAGCTTACCGAAGCCGTGCGCCGACGACCTTACGCCGTCGTCCTTCTTGACGAAATCGAGAAGGCGCACCCGGAGGTGTTCAACATCCTGCTGCAGATGCTCGACGACGGTCGCCTAACTGACAATCAGGGACGTACGACGGACTTCGCCAACACCATTGTGATTATGACCAGCAACCTGGGATCGGAGGTAATCAGGGATCGCCTCGCCGGTGTCTCGGGTGACGTCTCAGAAGAGCTCGAACGCGGCGTCGAATCAGAGGTCATGGAACTGCTGAAAAAGCAACTCCGACCTGAATTCCTGAACAGGATCGATGAGATCGTGATGTTCCATCCGCTGCGCCAGTCAGACATCCGACAGATTGTGGATATCCAGTTCGGAATAATTCGAGCGCTGGTCGAACGAAACCACGACGTAGAATTGGAGCTAAGCGACAGGGCCAAAGACTGGCTCGGGGAAAAAGGGTACGATCCGGTGTTTGGAGCCCGACCGCTCAAGCGCTTGATGCAGCGAGAGCTGACGAACAAGCTGGCCGAGGAAATCCTGTCTGGCTGGGTGCAGGAAGGTGCAACCGTCGAGATTGATCTCGCGCCCGACAAGTCGGGGCTCACCTTCGAAATGTCCGCCGAGGCGGTGGCATGACGTGCGTCAGGCGGCCCGATGTCCGCACCTGGTTTGACGGAGCGAGACGTGAAGAAGGCCTTTAGCCCAGCCTGTCGATAACCGCGTTGATCGTACGCCAGTTCCGCGTCGTCGCCGCCACCTTGAGCTTTCGCTCAAACACGTTGTTGTGGAATTTGGAATCACTAAGCCGGGTCGCGTATCGGGTGTAAATCGTCGTGCCGACGACCTCAACGTCATCCGGTGAAGTATCCAGCGCCTCGAATTCTGACAACGCCGCGCTACCGGGTCGAGACGCCAGCATCGTGTAGTAGAGCCTGGACGCATCCGAGTTGGCGAACGGATTCTGCAACAGCATCCGGCGGAGCTGCGCAGGTGTCCTGACGATCACGGTGAGATCACCCCCAAACTGCTCCAGGATCGTATCGTGCACGATCTCACTGACTCGGCTTGCAGCGAGGTCCGCGCGAACCAATACGTTCCCGCTCTGAATGTAGGTACTCACCTCGCCGAGATCGGTGTCGCTCAGCGCCTCACGCAGGGCAGCCATCGGGACGCGGTTGCTACCCTTCGGCGTGACTCCGCGGATAAACGCAACGTAACACTTGGACATGGCTGGCGGCAGTTTCGGAGATCCGTAGTGTGAACGCTAGCGTTGATTGATCGCACAGTTCGAATCGGTCCCAGGACACTTCGAATCGGTCCCAGGACAGTCGGCACGCGCCCTGACCCACGCGAACACGATTCTGCGCATGACCCTATATTACAGAACCATCCCGCAAAGGCACGCATACCGACATGAAGTACCTGACCACCACTGCCGTCTTGTTTGTCATCGCCGCTCTCGTGACGCCTATCGACGCAGACGCGCAGATCGGCCGCAAGATCAGAGATCGGATCAAGAACAGAGCGGAAGAACGCGCCAAGAGCAAGGCCGAGCAGAAAACGAACGAGATCATCGACAGGAATGTCGACAAAGCGGTAGATGCGCTCTTTGCGAAGACCGAGGAAAAGGTCAATAAGATGATCGAGTCGGCGTTCTCCAAGAACAAGACTACGGTTGACCTTGAGAACAACGTCATTTCCCAGGAAGGTCAGCCAGACGTAACGATTGAGCCGAACGCGTCGGGCCCTGCTGACGCTGCGTACGTGCAATACCTCCACGTGACTGTCTTTCAATTTCCGGGGACTCTTGGCGAGCTGCTTGGCAACGGAGCGTACGACCGCGTGTATTTGCAGGAGGACCGCCAGCTGAACCGAAGTGCCGCCGATGCAGATCTGCTTGATGTTGGCAACAAGCGCGTTGTGAACATGAACTTTGAAGAGGGGAACTTCTGGATCATGAACTTCTCTGAATTCGGAGACGCGGTCGCCTCGTCGACGGCGATGATGCAGGCCCCCGGTGGTGGCGACATGAACAATCAGCAGGGCCCCACCGATAGCACCGATGTCGAGTTCGAATTCGAAGTTCGCGACGGCGGAAGCGGAACAGTTCGCGGCGTTGAAGCGAACCGGAAGTTCGTCATCATGAAGGCCAAGGTCGAAGCGGAGGACGAGGACACCGGCGAGACCACCAAGGGCAACCTGTACACGGTTGTCGACACGTGGCTATCATCGCGGATTGCGGGCGCCAAGACTATTGCTACGTTCAACCAGAGGGCGGGCGAAGCCATGGGCGAGGCCTTCCGTAGTTCGCAAGGAGGCGAAACGCTTCAGGCGGGCGTGCTCGGAGACCCCCGCATCGGTCCGGCGCTGGAAGAAGCGAGCAAAAAGCTCTCAGAGGTAGATGGATTCACCGTCCAGGCAGAGACCTTCGTCGTAATGACACCGGAGGACGTCGAACTCGACCTCGAGAAGGTTCTCGCGGAAGGCGAAACCGACATGGAGGCGTGGGCAGCCAGCATGGATGAAGAGTCGGAGGGTGTGCAGGAGCAGGTGACGCTGTTCAGTTTGCTGAACTTCGTATCGAACATGAATACAGAGGAGTTCTCGGAAGAGGTTTTTGAGATACCCGACAATCTCGAAGAGATCCCGTCTCCTCTGAAGCGCTACCAGGACTACCTCGACGCGCAAGGTGACAATGACGAGGACGACGGGTAGCTACTCGCGCTTGAGAAGCAGGTCTGCGTACGTACGCGTACGCCTCCGGTCGCCAACTTCCGAGTAAAGGTCAACCAGGTGAGCGATCGCCGTCTGCGTAAAACCGTCTTCGATTCCGTTCGCCGCGCGAAGAATATCGAAGCCTCTGACCAGGTATTCCTCAGCTTCCCCAAGCCTTCCCTGTCGGAGAAAGACAAAGCCCAGGTCCCGGAACGACTGACCCGACCGATAGTGATCTTCCGGCAGGTTGGCCAACCGCTGCTCCAGCACATCTGACAGGATGCGCTCGGCGGACAAGAGGCTGTCTTGCGCAACATGCATCATTGCCAGATTCGTCAACGTAATATTCAGCTGACGCGAGGCCGGACCGCCCTGTTCGCGCCGAATATCTGCGGCCTCCCTTAGTGACTTCTCCGCGCGTTCAAACTCGTCGAGCTCCGTCTGAATAAGGCCCAACTTGTTCAATGCTGACGCGACGCTGGAGTGCCGCTCTCCAGCCACACTCCGATACTGGCGGGTTGCCTCAGCCATCAGCGGCTCCGCCTTCTCATACTGGCCCCACTGGTAGTACAACCACCCCAGCAGGTTGAGACTGTTAGCGACCGTTCGATGCTCAGCGCCGAAGAGCTCGCGTCGCATGTCGAGCGACTCCTGCAGCGCCTCGCGAGCCTCCTGGTAGCGCCCCTGGTCTTTGTACAGCATCCCAAGGTTCGACAGGCTTTCGGCCACCTGCGGATGATCTGAACCGAATAGTCGTCGGCGCATCGCAAGGCCTTCTTCGATATAGGGTGCGCCCTCGTCCAGTTTGCCATCAGCGACGAGCAACGTACCAAGGCCGTGCAGGGCTCCTGCAAGTTCAGTGTGTTCCGAGTTCAATCCGCGCGCGATCCGAAGTGCCGACCGGTAGAGTGTCTCGGCCTCCTCAAAACGTCCCTGGGTCCGCAATACAAACCCCAGGTTGCCAAAAGACGCCGCCACGCCCAGATGGCGCTCTCCGTGTATCCGCTGTCGCATGTCAAGGACGCGGCGGAAAGTCGTCTCCGCGCGGTCGTGCTCATCGCCATCGTGATAGATCCAGCCAAGGCTGGTGAGTGTCGTGGCAACTTCCTCGTCGAGGCCGGGAAGACCTCGCTGAATCTCGAGCGCGCGACGCAAGTGCCCGGCTCCGAGCTCTGTTTGCCCCTGCTTGTGCAGCGTCCACCCCAGAACGGCGAGCGTGCGCGCGCGCTCAGCACTCTCCATCCCGTGGAAAGTCTCGTTAAGCGCCTGCGCCTGGCGCAGCACGCTTACGGCCTCGTCGTAGTGCCCGTATTCTTCGTAGATGCTACCAATTAGATCGTACAGCTGCGCCTGCACCTCAGGCTGCCTGATAAGGTCGCGCGCAACCTTGTCGACCCCGCGGGCAAGGATCTCCTCCACCCTCACGGTTCCACCAGCGGAAACGTTTGGCCGAAGCTCGCCCAACAGCCCCGACATGAACGTCGCCACCTGGTTGGATTTCTCGGCCTGTACCTGCGCGAGGTTACGCTCGCGAGTCACCTGAGCCGTGTGATACACGGTGAAACCCAGAAACAGCACCGAGGCGGCCGCTGATACAGCAAGCGGTCTGATGTTTCGCCGTACGAACTTCTCCATTCGGTAGCGGGCCGACTCAGGCCTCGCCTTTACCGGCCGTCCGTGCAGGTGCCTGCGAATATCTGCTACCAACGCCTCAGCGGATTCGTATCGTCGCTCGGGCTCCTTGCGAAGCGCCTTAAGAATGATTGTGTCTAGATCACCACGCAACTCGCGCGCCACTCGGTCAGGCGACCACGGTCGCCGGTCGATCATTCGGGCAACACTCGTACGGTTCTTGTCCCGCGGTACGTCACGGTGGACCGCCGATGATGGCTTTTCAGGTTTCGTGTCGCAAATCATCCGGCGCAGCTCAAGCGGGTCGCGTCGGGTAAACACAAACGGCCTTCGGCCCGTGAGTAACTCATACAACACAACACCCAATCCGTAGACATCGGAGGATGTTGTCACGTTGAGACCACGAACCTGCTCCGGAGAGGCATAGTCCGGAGTGAGCCAGAACGAACCGGTGCGCGTGCGCACCTGGTCACGATCAGACTCCATAACCTTCGCGATGCCGAAGTCCAGGAGCTTGGGCTGGCCGTCGCGCGTCACCAGAATATTGGAAGGCTTCAGGTCCCGATGCACCACGAGATTTCGGTGGGCGTACTGCACCGCACTGCAGACCTCAATGAACAACTTCAGGCGTTGTCGGACCGTCAGTTCTTGCTCGCGGGCGTAGTCAACAATCGGCGTTCCATCAACGTACTCCATCGCGAAGTACGGCCGGCCGTCTTCTGAAACTCCGCCATCATAAAGGCGGGCGATGTTCGGGTGGTTCAGTGAAGCCAGTATTTGGCGTTCGACATTGAACCGGCTGACCACCTCATCGGAGTCAGCTCCGCGCTTTATCACCTTGAGCGCGAAGCGTTGCTTCATCGGGCCAAAATTGCGAACCGCCTCATAGACGACTGCCATCCCACCGCGGCCCAGCTCCTGTTCGATCGTGTACGGACCAACGCGGCTTCCTCTCTGAAGGGCCGCGGCATCGGGCTTATCGCCGACGAGCGTATGTGCGAACTCGGTCCATAGCGGCCCAGACAATGCGCCGGCGTCGGCGTCCAGCAGCGAATCTGTGTCAAGCGCGTCGATCAGCGCGAGCACTTCGCGCTCAAGCGCGGCGTCGCCCCTACACTCAATCCGAATAAACGCACGACGCTCCTCCTGGGGGAGGTCGAGTGCCGACTTGAACAAGTCGTCAACTGCGTGCCACTGATCTGTTGCTATGCCCACGGTCGGCTGGGGGCTACGCCTGCACAGGGTCTTCCTTCAGGGCCCGGTTCAGATACGCCTTTGCGCGCTGCCAGTCACGGTGCGCGGTGCGCACCGATATGTTCAGCGCGGCGGCCGTCTCCTCGATCGTCATGCCACCGAAGAACCGACACTCGACGAGTCGCCCGAGGCGTTCGTCATGAGCGGCAAGCAATGTAAGCGCATCATCCATGGCGAGCAGGTCGGTTGCCTGTTGTTCGATGGATATAATTCGGTCGTCGAGCGTCACGCGTCGCTGCCCGGCTCCGCCCCGCTTCTGCGCGTTGCGTCGTCGGGCATAATCGACCAGAATTCTGCGCATCGCCCGTGAAGCAATAGCGGAGAAATGGGCGCGATCCTGCCAAGAACCCTGGTGCTCAGCCAGGTTGATATAGCACTCGTGTACGAGTCCGGTCGTATTGAGCGTGTGCGCCGACCGCTCTTTTCGCAGGTGAAAGTGGGCGATCCGCTTCAGCTCGTCATAGACGAGCGGGAAAAGGCGATCAAACGCACCCTCTCTGCCGGAGCCCAGATCGGCGAGAAGTTGGGTGAACTGTCCCGTCTTGGACGCTTCCATTTCGACCTCAAAACCAGGGGTGATAGACGCCACTAATCTACACACCTATGCGCGCAAAAAACGACTCGCGGGTGACGCGCCCCTGCAATAACGGCTTACGACGCCTGCAATAACGGACTTTAAGACCGACGCGCATCGGGCAGCACCCGCCAAACCCTTATATTGCAGCAAAATGAGCAGGTCGCCTGCCTGAGCCGCCGCGACCAAAGATTCGCTTGCAAAACGGTCTTCACGAACGTTAATTGCGCGGCCCGGAGTTACCGCGTCCCTTAGCCAACCAAAGCATGTACCTGAGCAAACTCGAGCTCCACGGTTTCAAGAGTTTCGCCGAACGCACCTCGCTCCAGTTCGACCCGGGCGTCACCGCCGTCGTTGGGCCCAATGGCTGCGGCAAATCCAACATCGTCGACGCCGTCAGATGGGTCATCGGCGAACAGCGCGCCCGCATTCTGCGCTCCGACAAGATGGAATCGGTCATCTTCAACGGCACCGCCAAGAAGCGCCCACTGGGCATGGCTGAGGTGATGCTCACGGTCGAGAACAACCGTGGCGTCCTGCCCATCGAGTACAACGACATCACCATCGGCCGACGCCTATTCAGATCCGGTGAGTCAGAGTACCTCCTGAACGGCGTACAGTGCCGACTGAAGGATATCACCGACCTGTTCATGGACACCGGCATGGGCGCCGGCGCCTACTCGGTCATCGAGTTGAAGATGATCGAAGAGATTCTTTCGGAGAACGCTAACGATCGCCGTCGACTGTTTGAAGAGGCGGCGGGCATTACCCGTTACAAGAGTCGCCGCGCACAAGCGTTGCGCAAGCTCGACAACACGCAGGCGGATCTGCAACGACTCCGCGACCTCCTCGACGAAATCGAGAAGCGCGTCCGCAGCCTGAAACGGCAAGCGCGCAAGGCGACGCGCTACAAGGAAGTGTCGACGCGACTTCGCTTACTTGAGCTCTCACTTTCCCGCGTCGAGTTCGACCGCCTTGCTGAACAGAAAGTCACGCTGCAGAAGGAGATGGAGGCGTTGCGCGTGGAGCTCGAAGGTCAGATCGCGCGACACGGCGAATCGGAGGCAGCGCTGGAAGCGATGAAGCTCGCGCTGCTGGAACGAGAGGAAAGCTTCTCAGCAGCGCAAGGCGCCCTCCGCGCACACCTCGAGTCGGTACAGCGGATCGAATCGGAAATCCGGCTGCGCGACGAGCGCATCGAAAGTGGTCGGCGTGATCTGCAACGTTCGCAACGCGAACAAACCGAGTCAAACGAACGCATCTCCGAGTTGGACACGGAGTCGGCCAAACTGCGCGATTTGATCGCGCAACTCCAACCCGAGGTTGATGCGTCGGTAGCGCGACTTGCAACAGCAGCGGCCGAGAGGGACCGTGCGCACGCGGCCGCAGATGTTTCCCGTGCCAGCCTCTCTTCTCTCCGGACTGCCGCGCAGGAGCGATCAGACGACGTAGCAGAACGGCTTCGATTGCTGGATAGGCAGAACAGCCGCGTCGAGCTGCTGGAAACGGACCGTGCGACTGCTGTTGCCGGGCTCGAACAGATCGAATCGGACGTATCGCAGTTGCGGGCGCAACTGACGGCTGCTCGGGAGGCAGCGCACGAGCAACTGACGGTCACAGAGGCGGCGAGACAGTCCCTCACTGTTGCCTTGGAGAACGAGTCGCGCCGTACGGCTGAGCTGGCGCAGCAAAAGGAACTCCTGGAAGAACATCAGCGAAAAGCAGAGGCTGCGTCTGCCGAAATGCAATTGTTGGAGAGCCTCGTCTCCTCGTACGAAGACGCGTCTGATGCCGTTCGATTCCTTGCGGAGGATCGCGGATGGTCAGACGTCGAACTGCGTACCGTTGCTGACGTTGTGACCTGCGATGACAGGTACAGGCCGGCCGTCGAGGCTGCGCTGGCGTCGTACGCGGACTACGTCGTCGTCCGGTCAGATGCGGAGCTTCAGCGCGCGGTAGCCAAGCTGCGCGCGGCAGACCGTGGTCGCGCAACCTTTGTCGTCCTTGATCGACTATCTCGCGGTGTGTCAGGCGAAGGCGGCGCTGCCGAATCGACGCCGGTCGTCGGTGCCATTCCGATGGCCCGACTTATTCGCACGCTTGCACCAGAGTACGATACACTGGTCAGGATCCTGCTTCGGGATTTGTGGTTTGTCTCCGAGCTCCCGTCTGATGCGACGTTTCGACCTGGAGCGTCCGCCACGGGTGCAGTACAGTTGATCAATGATGCTGGCGAATGGGTGAACGACCTGGGTGCGACCCATGCTGGCTCTGTGGCCGCTGCTCGCAGCGTCAGTCCTCGACTGGGACGCCGCGAGCAGCTGGAACAAACGCGCGCACAGCACGAGGCGCTCCTTGGCGCGATTGCCGCGCAACAACAATCTGTCGCGGCGGCAGAGGCCGCACTGATAGCCGTTGAGGTAGAGTCTGCGCGAATTCTCCTGGCCGACCGCGAACGTGGCACAATGGACGCTCAGGCCCGCGCCAACCAGGCACAGTATGAGCTCGAAGTCGCAGTTCGCAGACGCGACGAGCTATCAGCCCGAATCGCGGAAATAGACGCCTCAACACGGGCGCTGGGGGAAGAGATATCTGCCATCAACACGAGCGTAGAGGAGGACCTCCGAGCCCTCGGCGACCTCAAGTCACAGGTGGAAGCGGCTGAAGAAGACTTCCACGCAACCGAATCTGATTCCCGCGTCGCGCTTGCACTCTACAGCGAGGCGAGCGTTTCGACAGTTGAGCTGAAGAACCGATTCGAGAACCTGCAACGAGACCTTGAGCGTGCGGCAGCTGAGCAGGAGAACCTGCGTCGCAAGGTCGCCGATCGTACTGAGCACATTACGGCGGTTGAGGCATCGATCCGTGAGTCAGTTTCTGCTCGGGAAGCTCTGCGCGTCGATCTGGCCGAGGTCAAGTCTGGCCGCGAGGAGCTCGAAGTTGCGGTCGACAACGCCCGCAACAGACTTCACGACGGACGCAGTGAGATTTCGGCGATCGAGCACACGTTGCGTGAGATCCGGCGGCTGAAGGAAGAGCACCAGCGCGCCGAGAACCAGCGTGCGGTCAAGCTCGCAGAGGTAAAAACGCGCGAAGAAGAGCTGGTGCGGCACATCGACGAAGACTATGGTGTGAACGTAGCCGAGGTAACGGTCGAAGACGAAGCGATAGCAGACGAAGCGGCTGCCCGTCGCGAGGTAGTAGACCTACGCCGGCAGACCCGCAACATGGGTCCGATCAACGAGCTCGCGCTCGAAGAGTACGAAGAGGAGCAGCAGCGATTCGAGTTCATGTCGAAGCAGCTCGCTGATCTAACCGCTGCCGAGAAGACACTGCTCGACACCATCGACGAGATCAACACCACTGCATCGAATCGGTTCATGGAGACCTTCGGTGCGATACAGGAGAACTTTGAGAAGCTCTTCGCAGAGCTTTTTGGAAGCGAGACATCCGCGAAGGTGATACTCGAGGACCCGGACAAGCCGCTTGAGTCCGCCATCGAAGTAATGGCGCGGCCAAAGGGAAAGCGACCGAGCGTACTTGCCCAGCTGTCAGGAGGTGAGAAGACGCTAACTGCGATTGCACTCCTCTTCGCAATCTATCTCGTCAAGCCAAGCCCCTTCTGTATTCTCGATGAAGTCGACGCCCCGCTCGACGATGCGAACATCGGCCGGTTCATGAAGATCATCCAGGAGTTCGCCAAGTCAACGCAGTTCATCCTCGTAACGCACAACAAGAAGACGATGGAGGCGGCCGACCGCATGTATGGCGTGACGATGCAGGAGCAAGGCGTGTCGAGCCTGGTTGGCGTGAAGCTGGAGCAGGTGGAAGGGTAGCAGAGCGGGTTGAGCGTTTGGGGTTGAGGGTTGAGGGTTGAGGGTTGAGGGTTGAGGGTTGAGGGTTGAGGGTTGAGGGTTGAGGGACGGTACGCTGAGGATCTGTGGGGTTCCGCCTTTGTCCCCTGCTCCTGAACACACCCGCGCCGCAGGACGCTACATCGCGTTCGCCGTCTCCCCAAGTGCCGACGTAAACCGCGCCGACACGACACGTGCCGAAAAAACGCGAGCCGACGCGACGCGAGCCGAGCCGAGCCGAGCCGACGCGAGCCGAGCCGACGCGAGCCGAACCGACGCGACACGACCCCAAACAACATGGGCCGTTCGTCAGTCCCCGTCACATTCCCCGCTGCAGAACGCCGCTGCAGAACGCCGCCGCTTGATTCATGCAGCCCTTCGCTCTCGGATGGCAGGGGCGCCCCTCCGCGCAGCAGAGACGCCTGGATCAACCACCGCGCCCACGCACAACCTGCCGCGACAGCAGACGGCCCAAGGCCGGCATGGTGTTTTTGGCAAAGCGGATGAAAGGGACGCCCCAACGGTTGCGCCAAAAACACGAAGCCGGGAGCTTTTCTTTGCCAAGCTTTCTTTTTGCGGAGAAAAAGAAAGCGGCCCCCACTACTCGTAGTCGTGCTCGAAATACTCGATGCCCCGCTGTGGCGGCTCGTGACCTTTCGCGCGAATTCGCTGTTCGAGTCGCTTCGCAAAAACGTCGGCGGGATCGTATCCGTAGTTGCGCAAGAGGTGGTTAAGCGCGATCACTTCACACAGCACCGTGACGTTCTTTCCAGGAGTGATCGGCAACTTCACCGACGGAAGATCCACACCCATTAGCGTGTGGTTTTCATCGACCATTCCAAGCCGCGTGTATTCGACATCCGGGTCCCAAAGCTGCATGTTGACAACGACTTCGACGCGCTTCTGAAACCGAATAGCTCTAATACCAAACATTGAGCGAATGTCAACGAGACCAAGGCCGCGGATCTCCATAAAATGCTGCACGAGTTCGGTCCCAGCGCCCATTAGAACCTGGTCGTCCTTCTTCGTGACGATGACCACGTCGTCCGCAACCAGCCGATGTCCCCGCTCAACCAGGTCAAGCGCAACCTCGCTCTTTCCAATCCCTGCTTTGCCCATCAATAGCAGTCCGACACCGTACACATCAACCATGGAGGCATGGACAGACATCTGCGGCGCGAACTGATCGTTCAGGAAATCACGCGCCAGCGTCATGAAGTCCGTTGACGGAAGCGGCGTCGTGAACACGGGGATTCCGGCTTCGGTCGCAAGCGCGAGTAGCTCCGGCTCCAGGACGTTGTTTTCCGTCAGGAAGATGCACGGTACCGCGAACTGGGTTACGTTCGCGAATGCCTTCTTGCGGGCTACCGGGTCGAGGTGATCGAGATACTGATTCTCGGTGTTGCCAATGACCTGCACGCGCTGAAAAGTGAAGAGATCAACGTAGCCCGCGAGCGCCATGCCCGGGCGGTGGAGGGTATTCTCGGAGATCTTGCGATCTTCAAGCGGCACGTCGTTTACAAGGTCGACATCGATCCCTACCGAGCGGGCCATCTGGTCGTACAGAAAATCGACCGAGATGTACTCTTTCTTATATGCCTTGGGCGTACGCGCTGACACCGTCTATGGCACCTCGACGGTTTCGAGAATTCGCGTGACGATGTCGTCACTCGACATATCCTCCGCCTCAGCTTCGTACGTGATCGCTACGCGGTGCCGAAGGACGTCCATCGCGATGCTCCTGACGTCCTCGGGCGTAACGTACGCGCGATGGTTCAGGAAGGCGTGCGCGCGAGACGCGAGGTTCAGGTTGATCGTTGCGCGTGGCGAGGAGCCATAGAGAATCAGTGGCTCCAGCGACTGCAGGTTGTGCTCACCCGGTCGTCTTGTCGCCATCACGAGGTCGACCATGTACTGCATGACACGATCGTCTATGTACAACTCATTGATGACCTGTCGGGCGGACAGAACGCGATCCACGTCAATCACCTCCGACACTCCCGCCTTCTCACCGGTCCGAGCCATCAGTCGCATGATTTGCAACTCCTCCTCCCGCGTCGGATAGTCGATCTTGATCTTCAGCATGAACCGGTCCACCTGCGCCTCGGGCAGTGGATACGTACCCTCCTGTTCGATGGGGTTCTGCGTGGCCAACACCAGGAACGGATCACCGAGTGGAAAAGTCTCGTCGCCAATTGTGACCTGCCGCTCCTGCATACTCTCGAGCAACGCGCTCTGCACCTTCGCGGGAGCCCGGTTGATTTCATCTGCCAGGATGATATTCGAAAAGATGGGCCCCTTCTTGATGAAGAAGTCGCCTTCCTTTTGATTGTACACGAGGGTACCGAGGACGTCGGCCGGGAGCAGGTCAGGCGTGAACTGAATCCGCTGGAAATCCGTGCCGATAGCCCGCGCGAGCGAACTGACGGTAAGCGTCTTCGCCAAACCCGGCACGCCCTCCAGCAGTACGTGACCGTCGCCGAGCAAGCCAATCAACAGGCGCTCGATCATGTACCGCTGGCCGACGACAACTTTCCCGAGCTCGAAGAGCAGTTCGTCGACAAAAGCACTTTCCTGCGCGATACGCTCGTTGACAGCGGCAAGGTCGAATGGGACTGTTGGGCCGGCTGCGGCCGCCGGACGTGGTGTCACCGCGCCGACGCGCGTGTTGGCGTTCTCAGAGTTTGCTTGGTCCACGGCGTCTGTTTGGTCCACGGCTGATTCGCGGGGTGTTTGCACTTGCGCGCTGGGCTAGGGTCAATGTTGCGAGGGCAGGTTGCACGCGGCACGGGCGGCCCGACAAAATAAGATTTCATGGGTACACTTCCCGAGTATCGACCGTTCCCGGCCCCTCCGAACCATTGACGTATATTCCTGCAGGTTTATTGCCTCACCAGTGTCGCTTCCCACAACCAACAGCCCGAGATGTCGCTGTGGTCACGCATCACAGAGTGGATCATCGAGCACTCCCGGCTGATACTGGGTGGCGTCGCGGTCGTGACAGTATTTCTCGGATGGTGGGCAACCAAGGTCCAGACCGACCACCAGCCCGGGCACTTCCTCGCCGCCGACTCCGAGGTCGTTACCAACTTCGAGCGGCTGTCGGAGCTCTTTGACCCGAGCCAGGACGTACTCTATGTCGTCTTCCCCGAGGCCGACGCGCAGGACGTTAGTTTCCTCGGACAACTCGACTCGTTTACCACGTGGGTATCGTCGCAGGAGGGCGTGACGAGCGCGCTGTCGTTGACAAACGCTCCGCTTGTTGTCCGCAGCGGTGACACACTGCGGATCCAGCAGATCTACGACCGGAACTTGCCAGACGCGCTGCTTCGGCAACGTATCGCCGACCAGGTGTACACGAGGGGACTCCTCGTATCAGAGTCAGGCCACGCGCCAGCGATGATCATTCGGATCGAGCGCGAGTTCAATAACACGCCGGCTCGCATTGGCTTGGTCAAGTCTGTTCGCGCAACGGCTAGCGAGATGTTTGGGACGGTGGCGTTGGCGGGATTCCCGTACGTCCGCTCGATGTATGGCGAACGCGTCACCAGGGAGGCGCCGCTATTCACTTTTCTCGCGCTGGCGATTTCCCTCGTCATGCTGTACGTGACGTTCCGCGCGCGGCGGGCCGTGACGATGCCGACCCTTGTCGTTTCGCTCGGCATCGTCTGGTCGGTGGGCCTGGTCGCGCTTTTCCAACATCGGATGAACATCGTCACGTCAGTTCTCCCGGCACTACTCGTGATAATCGGGATGGCAAACTCGATTCATCTGACGACAAAGTTCTACGATCGGTACAGCGTCCTCGGTGAACGCCGAACCGCAATTGAAGACACGATGAGGATCGTCGGACTTGCGACCTTTCTGACTTCGCTTACCACTGCAATCGGCTTCCTTGTTCTGGTTATCTCCGGCTCAAGTCTGTTGGCTGTGTTTGGGGTATTTGCCGCGGTCGGGATCGTGATCCTCTATGCGCTCAGCGTCACACTCATTCCCCTCGCTTTCCTTCGTCTTCAGCCGCCCGATACCGACAAGCTCCGGCTCGCCACGAATAAAAAACTGTCGCGATTCCTCGACGCTGTTGCCGGCTTTACCCAGAGGCAATCAGTGGCGATTCTATTGGCCGCTGCGGCGCTGGTCGGCGTAGGGATCTACGGCGCCACAAGTATCTCGTCTGATATCTTTGTGTTCTCCGACTTCTACGAGGACGATCCGCTGAGAGTGGATCTCGCGAACTTCGAAAACGCCTATGGTGGCGTGCTGCCGCTCGAGGTCGTTGTCGTTGCGGACACGCCCGGACGTTTCCGATCGATCTCCGCGATCAGAAGAGTGGATCGACTGCAGAGAGAATTGTCGACGTTGAGCGGCGTGGGTCAGACCTATTCGGCCGCTGACTTGCTCAAGCTCACCAACCAGGCTTACTTCGGTGGCCACCCGGGCCAGTACCGACTACCGAGCAACTACGAAATGCCCTTCCTTCAGTCGGCACTACGGAACCTGTCGGCCCGCCGAAGCGCTGGTGGGGGGTTCGACAACCTACCCATGTTCGCTGACTCCACGCTAACCGCGACCCGCGTCTACCTGGGAGTTGAAGACATAGGCACTACGCGCATGAATGCGCTTGCCGACTCCGCACTCTCCGCGGCGCAACGACTTTTCCCACCCGACTCCTACGAGTTGTTTGTCAGCGGTACGGCGATCAAGGCCACACGCTCCGGCGAGAATCTCGTGTTCAACCTTGCCATGTCACTTGCCGTTGCACTCGTGCTCATCTCTCTGATAATGGCGTTGATGTTCAAGTCGGTGAGATTGACGGTAATCAGTCTCGTCCCGAACGTCGTCCCGCTGCTACTGGTCAGCGGCGCGATGGGCTTTGCCGGCATTGTCCTCAAGCCATCGACGGCGCTGATCTTTCCGTTGGCCTTCGGCATCGCGGTTGACGACACCATCCACTTTCTCGCCAAGTACAGGATGGTGCTCGCTGCCGGTGTGCCCAGAGATGAAGCAATCGCCGTGACGCTCAGGGAAACGGGAAAGGCAATCCTGTTTACGTCGCTCGTTCTGATGGCAGGGTTCCTCGTCTTCACCCTGTCCAGTTTTGGGGGAACGGTGAATCTCGGTGCGCTGACGGCACTGACCCTGCTCGCCGCCCTCGTGGCGAACCTCTTCCTGCTTCCGGCGCTCCTCTTCAGATTCTCGTCGACGCGCGGCCCGACAACTAGCCAAGGATCAGTGCAGACCTTTTCCGAAGACCTGCGACGAAGTCTCTAGCCGGCATCGCTCGGCGTCCCTCCAGCTGCACCTCCACAAGTTCCACGAGGCCATCCGCGCATCGAACCGCAACCGACTGGCCGGCGGGACCGTCCGCGACAACGAGTTCTCCGACGGTACGTTCTGTATGTTCGGCCTCGCTCTCGCCACCTGGCAGTTGGCTGCGCAGGATCTTGAGTCTGCGGTCTCCGAGCATCGTCCACGCGCCGGGAATGGGCGAGTAAGCACGAATCGTGTTGTGAACCACGGCGGCTGGTTGGGTCCAATCGATCTGGGCGTCCGGCACTCTCACCTTGGGCGCGGGGGTGGCAAGCTCATCGACCTGCGGCACTTCCTCAACCCTGTCAGCCTCGATGGCGCGTACAGTCTCAACGACGACCTCCGCGCCCAGATGCATCATCCTTGTGTACACGTCACCTGTTGTTTCATCGGGCCCAATATCCATGGGCCGCTGCATAATGACGTGCCCCGTATCAACTTTCTCCTTCAGGAAGAACGTCGTCACGCCGGTTTCGGCGTCACCGCTCAGTACAGCGTGGTGGATGGGTGCTGCACCGCGATACTTCGGCAGCAGCGAACCGTGAAGGTTGAAAGCCCCAAGAGCGGCGGATTCGAAGACTGCGGGCGGGAGAATTCGAAAGGCCACAACCACGATCACGTCGGGGCGCAGATCTGCGACCTGCCTGGCAAACTCCGGATCCTTCACCGATTCGGGTTGCAGCAGCGTTTCGATACCAAGTTCTTGTGCCGCCTTCTTGACCGGACTGGCCTGTAGCTTTCGGCCGCGACCGCGTCGACGATCAGGACCAGTTACAACGGCGACCGGCGGATACCCTGCGCTTACCAATTGCTGGAGAGATGGTACAGCAAACTCCGGCGTCCCCATGAACACGATTCGGAGCGAATCACTTCGGGTCATCAGTCGCTGTTTCTGGTCATCTGTAGCGGGTGGCGGCGATGACCGGAAGGTATCGAAAGAATCCGTCTTATCGGATTCTGGTCGTCTCGTCCCAGATAGGTACGAGGAGTTGATAGTCGCCGAGACCCGAGTCGTCGACAAAGATGAATCGTCGACCGATGCGGTAATACACCCAGACCTCGTACGGCTTCACGTTGAAGTTATACGGGTGCCGTTCTACGATGTCGGGCTCACCGTACATCACCCAAACCTGTCCGCGGTCGGTGCGCCAGCCCTCGGTTATGGAGCTGTACTGACGGTTGGCGTGCGCCACCCGGTAGTAATATTCCTCCATCTTCTCATTGCGCGCCGTGCCCGGCGTGGGATCGCGGCGCTGCCAGAATTCGACAAAGCGCTGCCACCTCGCCTGGCGACCCTCTGTGTTTCTGATCCGACGGATTTCACGGTTCTTCGCAATGTACTGCAACTGCGATATCGCCTGATCCAGGTTAGCAAGATGCTCTTCGAGACCAGACCACTGTACCTCGAGCGTTGTCTCTACCTGGTCGAGGATTTCGCCAGACTCCTCGGTGAGTTGGAGCGTTACCTGATAGACGCCAACCGGAATGTCGCGGATCGGAATCCGGGACACCAACTGCGCACGCTGCGTATCGATCTGCCGCGTTTCGGATTCCCTGTAGGCGACCTTGTCGTTTTCACTGCGCGTGCCCTCGAGCGATACTGGCGCACGAAGTGACGGAAGCGTACTGCCACCAATCTGACGAAGCTCCTGCTGAACGATTACCTCTCTCGGCTCGTCGAGGTACATCTCGTAGAAGACCAGCAGACTATCGGCAGTGGAGGCAACCCGGCGCTTGACGCTCGGGAATATCGTATTGCTGGGCGCGTCGAAGTCATCGAGGATGAGGATATCGCTGAGCGCTGACTCCTTCGAGATACCCCGCACGTTTAGCACCTTATCAAGCACAAAGGTCTCTTTGCTCGACTTGTCCTGTATCTGGAACTCAAAGACGTAGAGACCGGGGTCGATCTGGACCGTGTGCGCCGAAAAGTCGTACTTCGAATCGTCTGTAGTCTGGCCGTAGCTGGGGACGGTTACCGTCCTCTCCCACAACGGGCTCTGAACGATGTTTGATCGTTCGCCGCCGTCGAGCTCGATTATGTCGACCGACACCTCGTAGCTCGCCTGAAAACCATTCGGGGAATTGATGAACCGCAGCTTGTTGATCGGGATGCGCGTGTAAACGTCCACCTTTGGCGACCTCGAGGCCGCCGCGCGCATGGTGACCATGTCGACGTCAAACTCGGGGGTATCCTGCGCCGAGGCTTGCAGGAACGGAGTGTCCAGCGCGGGGAGCACCGCCAAGGCCATCGCCACAATGCCGGCGAGGAGAACCCGCCGCATTGTGCTGTTCACGTACAAGGTGTTGTTCACGTCCTCTCTGCTACCTTCTCTCCGGTTCTCCAGGCTCTCTCGGTTCCGAAACGCCAAAGAGGCTCCAGCCTCCCCGTATCGACCTATCAGACTCGAATATCGGCACTTTGCTCCCATATTTGCTGCTGACAACGCCAAACGGTCAAAACTGAGCCCCGAATGGCCCTCTGACCTACTGAACCGTCGGCCGTCGTCGCCCCGCGCCTGAGGCCGTCAGACGCCAAAAAGGGCTTCCACAAACCTACGACGATCAAATACTTGGAGGTCGTCCAGCTGCTCGCCGACACCGATGTATTTTACAGGTATCTGAAACTCGTTCGAAATGCCAATTACAATGCCCCCTTTGGCCGTACCGTCCAGTTTCGTCAGAATCAGCCCTGTCACGTCGACGCTTCGGGTAAAAACCTCGGCCTGCCGAATTGCGTTCTGACCCGTCGAGGCATCGAGCACAAGAAGCACCTCGTGAGGGGCGCCCTCCACCTGCCGGTCCATTACGCGCTTGACCTTCGCCAGCTCGTCCATCAGGCCGGCTTTTGTGTGCAGGCGTCCTGCTGTGTCGATGAGTACCACATCGGCGTCCCGCTTCTTGGCGGCCGCCAGGGTATCGAAAGCCACCGCCGCCGGATCTGCTCCGTGCCCCTGCTTGATCACGTCAACCTCGGCGCGTTCGCCCCAGATCTGGAGCTGCTCGGTCGCGGCGGCCCGAAACGTGTCGCCCGCACCAAGCAACACGTTCTTCCCGGCGAGCCGGTATCGGTACGCGATCTTCCCAATCGAGGTGGTCTTTCCGACGCCATTCACACCAACGACCATGATTACGTGTGGTGTCGCGGGAAAATCCGCTGCGAAATCTGCCGGACGCTCGGGGGCCGAGTCCAGCATCAGGCCGGAAATCTCGTCACGAATCATCTGCTGCAATTCAGCGGCAGATACGTATTTGTCCGCTGACACGCGAGACTCTATTCGCTTGATGATGTCGAGCGTCGTCTTGACGCCGACGTCGCTGGTCACGAGCACTTCCTCAAGCTCATCTAGGACCGTTTCGTCAACTGTATCCTTTCCGCGAACCAGCCGATCAAACTTCTTGAACAGGCTGGTCCGCGTTTTCTCAAGGCCTTCTTCGAGTCGCTCGTCTTCGCGGGTCTTCTCCGCTTTCTTACGCTTAAACAGTGCCATCTTTGGGGCTAAATGATTGCTGGCTCAGACGCGTCGATTTCACTCTTGTCGTCCGCTCCGGTTCTGTCGTCGGCGACATCCATCCGACCACGTCGCATGATCTGGAAGTACCGCACTTTGTAGCGGAGGTAAGAGTAGACGATCAGGCCGGTCGACGCCACGAGACAGAATCTCATGACAGGTGGGTCAGCCTCAAGTAGCGCGGCGAGCACCGTGATGGCAACCGACGTGACGGCAACCTTGCCGGCGACGATACTACTTGGAATGTGCCCCACGCGGCGAGCCATGCGGACGCCGCCCATTACGATGAGCAGATCTCGAACGAAGAGCGTGGCGACATACCAGACTGGCAGGCTGCCGCGGATCACGAGCGCGAGCACGATGGCGCCGCCGCCGAGCTTGTCAACGAGTGGATCCAGGACCTTGCCCCAGCCTGAAACGGTGTGCGACCATCGCGCGAGGCGCCCGTCAAACCAGTCTGTCGCTACCGCGGCCATCGTGAGCGCGATGATCCATGTGATCGAACCGCGCACGAGGACGAGATAAGCCAGCGGCGCCGCAATCAGCAGCCGGCTGAGCGTGAGCATATTGGGAACAGTCCAGAAACGGCCCAACTCGCTGGAACTGAGGCCGGCCGCACGGGCGGCCCGGCTCGTTCCAAGTTGAGATGTTGGCGTTGTTGACACCGGATTGCTACCTGTTGATGCACGTTCGTAGAAGATACATATAATGCGCCTCGACGCATTTCGACGTATTCGCTTCGGATGATACCAATTCTCATCGCTCTGACCGCCCTGGCCGGCCAACTCGCGTACTGGTTGCTATTCCGCAAGGGCTTCGCCAAAGCGCGTGCGGGCGCGTCACACGGAGCTGCAGCGGTGCCCGTCTCGATCATTGTTGCGGCCCGTGATGAAGAAACGGCTATCACCCCATTGCTCGATTCACTTGCGAATCAGTCACACGATTCCACAACCGTTATCGTCGTGGACGATGATTCCAGTGACGGCACGAGCGACCTCGTCGGCCGCACACTTCCAGACGCGACGTTGCTGCGGGTGCACGACCCCGTATACCCGCGCAAGAAACACGCGCTCGAACTGGGCATCAGGTCGGCCCAGTCCGATGTCCTTCTGTTCACGGATGCGGACTGCATACCTCGCAAGTCATGGGCAGCCGAGATGAGTCGATACCACTCCGCGACGGACTCGATCGGGAGTACCGGGGATGACCGCGAGCGCGTCGTCGTCGGCTACAGCCCGTTTGCGGGGTCGGCGCGTGAACGATCGACGCTTCTCAACCGTTTTGCCCGCTACGAAACGTTCATCGCCGGATTTGCAGCCGCTGCTGCAATCGGCCTCGGCCAACCGTACACCGCGGTTGGCCGCAACCTGAGCTACCGAAAGTCGTCGTTCACGCGCAACGGCGGCTTTGACCATTCAAGACAATCACTCAGCGGCGACGACGATCTGTTGGTACAGCATCTCGCGAAGGACCCAGCGATCGAGGTTGTCCACGCGTTCGGCGGCCAGACTTATGTGCCCAGCGCCGCACCGGCAACGTGGTCGGAGTGGCTGCGGCAGAAGCTCCGACACACGTCCGCCAGCCGCTACTACAGCCGCACCGTCAACATGCACATGGTGGCCTACCACTTGAGCGCGACGATCGTGTGGCTGTCTCCCCTGTTCGCAGGTTGGTACGGGGTTGCCGCTCTAGTTCTCCGCCTGGCGGCGCAACGCGTGGCGCTGAAGGAAGCGGCCGAGGTGCTGAACGAATCCGATCTCATGATCGCCTACCCGCTCTACGAGTTCTTGTACTTCGTGTACAACGCCGCGATCGCACCGATCGGTGTCCTGAAGAAGCCGCGTACGTGGTAGGACGCTACTGATCAGTCTCAGTCCACACGGCGAACTCGTTGCCCGACGGGCAAGCAAAGTGAAATCGTCTCCCGCCAGGAAAAGAGAAGATCTCCTTCAATATTGTCCCACCTGCATTTACGATCGCCGGCACGACAGCTTCGAGGTCGTCATGATACAGCACGACGAGTGCGGATCCGTTGTCAGCGCGGGATGACTTATCGGCCCGGTAGAATCCGCCGTCGAATGTC